>CATJWA010000246.1 GCA_949744025.1 uncultured Eubacteriales bacterium | reverse complement strand
GTGCACGAAGGCCGGGGTGCCCTCGAGCGTCTGGACGAGGTTGGGCTTGAGCGCGTCCTTGAGCAGCGCGGTCATGGCGCCGACGGCCTTCAGGTCCCCTGCCGTAACCGGCTCGTCGTCATAGGTGTAGCCCACGATTATCTTCGCCAGACGCTCCTTCAGGTCGGAAACCGACGAGGCCAAGCAGAACACGGCCATAATCTCCGAGGCCACGGTTATGTCAAAGCCGTCCTCGCGCGGCACGCCGTTGACGCGTCCGCCAAGGCCGTCCACGACATTTCTGAGCTGGCGGTCGTTCATGTCCACGCAGCGCTTCCAGGTTATGCGCCTGGGGTCGATGTTCAGGCTGTTGCCCTGGTGAATGTGGTTATCGAGCATCGCGGCTAAAAGATTGTTCGCCGCGCCTATGGCGTGGAAGTCGCCGGTGAAATGGAGGTTTATGTCCTCCATGGGCACGACCTGCGCGTAGCCGCCGCCGGCCGCTCCGCCCTTTATCCCGAACACAGGCCCCAAAGAGGGCTCACGCAGGGCAACCACGGAATTTTTCCCGATGCGGCGCAGACCGTCGGCCAGACCTATTGTCGTAGTGGTCTTGCCCTCGCCCGCGGGGGTCGGGGTTATGGCCGTTACGAGCACCAGTTTGCCGTCGGGCCTCGGGTTTTCGCTCAGCAGCGCGTAGTCAACCTTGGCCTTGCTGCGGCCGTAGGGCTCGAGGTACTTCTCGTCAATCCCAGCCCCGGCCGCTATCTCGCTTATGGGGCGCAGCTTATATTCCTGGGCTATTTCAATATCTGTTTTCATTCACGCCTCCTTATCTCACTTTGCCTGACTGGTGTTGCGAAGAGTAACGTCGTGATAGCTGCCCTCGACTATGCTTGTGGAGGACACGACGGTCAGCTTTGCGTTCTGCTGGAGCTCCGGTATTGTCACCATGCCGCAGTTGCACATGGTGGACTTGACCTTGTACAGACTCTTTTCCACGTTCTCATGCAGGGAACCGGCATAGGTAACATACGAGTCCACACCCTCCTCAAAGGTCAGGCTCTCCTTGCCGCCGACGTCGTAGCGCTGCCAGTTGCGCGCACGGTTGGAGCCCTCGCCCCAATACTCCTTGACGTACTGGCCGTTGACGTACAGCTTCGGCGTGGGGCTCTCGTCAAAGCGGGCAAAGTACCGGCCGAGCATAAGGAAGTCCGCTCCCATTGCAAGTGCCAGCGTCATGTGGTAGTCGTGAACGATTCCGCCGTCGGAGCATATGGGCACGTAAACTCTGGTTTTCTCAAAATACTCGTCCCGCGCCGCGGCCACGTCGATTAGCGCGCTGGCCTGCCCGCGGCCTATGCCCTTTGTCTCACGCGTGATGCATATCGAGCCGCCGCCGATGCCGACCTTGACAAAATCAGCACCGGCCTCGGCCAGAAACATGAAGCCCTCGCGGTCAACCACATTGCCCGCGCCAACCTTCACGCTGTCTCCGTACTCGGAACGTATCCAGTCGAGCGTTTGCTTCTGCCAGCAGGAGTAGCCCTCGGAGGAATCTATGCACAGCACGTCTGCGCCCGCCTTGATAAGCGCGGGCACGCGCTCGGCGTAGTCGCGGGAGTTGATGCCCGCGCCGACCATATAGCGTTTTTCCGCGTCGAGCATCTCCAGCGGGTTTTCCTTGTGGCTGGCGTAGTCCTTGCGGAACACGAAGTATATAAGGTGCCCGCGGCTGTCTATAAGCGGCAGGGCGTTGAGCTTGTGGTCCCAGATTATGTCGTTGGCCTCCTTGAGCGTGGTGCTCGCGGGAGCCGTAACCAGACGCTCAAAGGGCGTCATAAAGCTCTCCACCTTCTCGTCAACGGACATGCGGCTGACGCGGTAGTCGCGGCTGGTGACGATGCCCAGCAGCCGCCCCGTTGCCGTGCCGTCATCCGTAACCGCAACGGTGGAATAGCCGTTTTTCTCCTTAAGAGCGAGTATGTCGGCCAGAGTATGGCTCGGCGTGACGTTTGAGGCGCTGACCACGAAGCCGGACTTGTAGTTTTTCACGCGCGCGACCATGGCCGCCTCGTCCTCGATGCTCTGGGAGCCGTAAATAAAGGACAGGCCGCCCTCCTTGGCCAGCGCGATGGCCAGCGTGTCGTCCGACACGGACTGCATTATTGCCGAGGTCATGGGAATATTGAGCGATATTTTCGGCTGCTCGCCCTTCTTAAACCGCACAAGCGGGGTTTTCAGGGATACGTTTGCCGGTATGCAGTGCTCGGAGGTATAGCCCGGAATCAGCAGATATTCGCTGAAGGTGCGTGAAGGCTCGTTGTAGTAAAATGCCATAAATCGTTTCCTCCCTCTTTATTTGAAATATTTCACAGCCGATTCAAACAGCTTCATATCGTATTTGCCCGGCACATTCTTGTACAGTCCGTCTCCGATTCTCTCGGAGTGTCCCATTTTGCCGAACACGCGGCCGTCGGGTGAGCAGATGCCCTCCACGGCACAGACCGAGCCGTTGGGATTAAAGCGCACGTCCATCGTCGGCATGTCGTCAAAATCAACGTACTGTGTGACTATCTGCCCCGTCTTTGCCAACGCCTTTATAAGCTCCGGCGCGGCGTAAAACCTCCCCTCGCCGTGGGATATGGGCACGGTGTACACCTCGCCCACCCGCGTTCCGGCCAGCCAGGGCGACATGTTCGAGGACACACGCGTGCGCACAAGGCGGGACTGGTGCCGGCCTATGACATTGTAGGTCAGAGTCGGGCAGTCCGCGTCCGTGTCTATAATCTCGCCGTAGGGCACCAGACCCAGCTTGATAAGCGCCTGGAAGCCGTTGCAGATGCCGGCCATGAGTCCGCCCCGAACGCCCAGCAGCTCGTTGACCGCGTCCCTGACCGCGCCGCTGCGGAAGAAGGCGGTTATGAACTTGCCCGAGCCGTCGGGCTCGTCGCCGCCGGAGAAGCCGCCGGGGATGAAAATAATCTGGCTTTCTCCCACACGCTTTGCAAAATACTCAACCGACTCGGCGATGCCCGCCGAGGTCAGGTTCCGTATGACCACCGTCTCGGCCTCGGCCCCCGCGGCGTTGAGGGCGCGGGCGGTGTCGTACTCGCAGTTGCTGCCCGGGAAAACGGGAATCAGCGCCAGCGGCCGGGCGGCCCTCATCACCCGCGGCGCGTCCGCCTTGCCCGCCCAGGCAAAGCCGGGCACCTCACCCTCGGGGGTCGGTATATTGCAGGCATACACGCTCTCAAGCCTGCCCTCGTATATCTCCAGCAGGCGCGAAAGCTCAACATTCTCGCCGCCGAGGCTTATCTCCCGCTTTTCTGTCACCCTGCCGAGAGGTGTTCCAACATCCGCCGAGCCGGTCAGCTCAACGACAAACGAGCCGTAGCTGTAGGAGAAAATGTCCTCAGGCGTCACGCCCTCGGCATACTCGAAGCCCAGCATGTTCCCGAAAGACATCTTCATAACCGCCTCGGCCACACCGCCGTAACCCGGCGTGTAAACCGCCGCGGCCGCTCCGGAGGCAATCAATTCATGCACCGTCTCAAAATTTTTCAGCAGCGAGGCTATGACCGGAAGGCCGTTTTCGTCGTACTCTGGACGGAGGATGACAACTTCGTGCCCCGCTTTTTTGAACTCGTTGGAGATTATGTCGTCCGTCGTGGCCGTAGTCACCGCGAAGGAAACCAGCGTCGGCGGCACGCTTATGTCCTCAAAGCTGCCGCTCATGGAGTCCTTGCCGCCGATGGCCGCCATTTTCAGCTGCTTCTGCGCCTCAAACGCGCCCAGCAGGGCCGACAGAGGCTTGCCCCACTTTTCCGGCGCCCGGCCCAGGCGCTCAAAGTACTCCTGGAACGTCAGGTAAATGTCCCGGGGCGGCGCTCCGTGAGCAACGAGCTTACACACCGACTCTACTACCGCTAAAAACGCGCCGTGGTAGGGGCTTTTCTCGGTTATGAACGGGTTGTAGCCCCAGGCCATGAGCGAACAGGCGTTTGTGTTCTGCTTGCGCATGGAAATCTTGTTGACCATCGCCTGTATTGGCGTGAGCTGATACCTTCCCCCAAAGGGCATGAGCACCGTGCCCGCGCCGATGGTCGAGTCAAAGCGCTCGGCCAGACCGCGGCGGGAGCAGACGTTCAGGTCCCCCGCCAGCGCCTCGTAGCCTGCCGTGAAGCTCTCCGGCACCAGCTTTTTAAAATCCTGCGGCGCGGCGGTCACTGCCGTGACGTACTTTTCCGCTCCGTTGGTGTCAAGGAACGCGCGCGCGACATCGACTATTCGCCGCCCGTTCCAGCTCATGCGAAGACGAGGCTCCGCCGTCACCTCGGCGATGACCGTGGACTCAAGGTTCTCGCTTTCAGCCAGCTCCCTGAATCGCTCCGCGTCCTCGGACGCGACGACCACAGCCATGCGCTCCTGCGACTCGGAGATGGCCAGCTCCGTGCCGTCCAGGCCCTCGTACTTCTTCGGCACGGCATTGAGGTCAATATCCAGCCCGTCGGCCAGCTCGCCCACGGCCACGGACACGCCGCCCGCGCCGAAATCGTTGCAGCGCTTGATAAGCCTTGCTGCCTCCGCGTTGCGGAACAGGCGCTGGAGCTTTCTCTCCTCGGGGGCGTTGCCCTTCTGGACCTCCGCCCCGCAGTTTTCCACCGAGTGGGCGTCGTGGGCCTTGGACGAGCCGGTGGCGCCGCCTATGCCGTCGCGCCCCGTGCGCCCACCCAGAAGGATAACCACGTCCCCCGGCTCCGGCCGCTCCCTGCGCACGTTGGCCGCGGGGGCGGCGGCTATTACCGCGCCTATCTCCATGCGCTTGGCCGCGTAGCCGTCGTGGTAAATTTCGTCTACCTGCCCCGTGGCAAGGCCAATCTGGTTGCCGTAGGAGGAGTAGCCCTCCGCGGCGGTGACCACCAGCTTTTTCTGGGGCAGCTTGCCGGGGATGGTCTGCTCAATGGGCCGCAGCGGGTCCGCCGCGCCGGTCACGCGCATGGCGGCGTAGACGTAGCTTCTGCCCGATAGCGGGTCGCGTATCGCGCCGCCGATGCAGGTGGCCGCGCCGCCGAAGGGCTCTATCTCCGTGGGGTGGTTGTGGGTCTCGTTCTTGAACAGGAGAAGGTAGTCCTCGTCCTGGCCGTCCACCTTTATCTTTATCTTCACCGTGCAGGCGTTTATCTCCTCGGACTCGTCCAGCTTGTCCAAAAGCCCCTGCTTTTTCAGGTACTTCGACGCGATGGTGCCCAGGTCCATGAGCGTCACGGGCTTTGTGCGCCCTAACTCGGCGCGCACGGCCATGTAGTCGTCGTAGGCCCTTTGCAGCAGGGGGTCGGCAAACTCCACGCCGTCAATGACCGTGTTGAAGGTCGTGTGCCGGCAGTGGTCGGACCAGTAGGTGTCTATCATCCTTATCTCGGTTATAGTGGGCTCGCGCCCCTCGCTCCGGAAATAGTCCCGACAGCAGACCGCGTCGCCCAGGTCCATCGCCAGACCGCGCGCGGCAATGAACTTCTCAAGCCCCGCCTCGTCCAGAGCGCAGAAGCCCTCCAGCGTCTCCACCGTCTCGGGCGCGCCGTACTCCGGAGTGAGAGTCTCGGGCTTTTCCAAAGACGCCTCGCGGCTGTCCACGGGGTTTATGACATATTTTTTAACCGCCTCAATCTGCTCCGGCGTCAGCGAGCCATACAGCGCGTATACCCTCGCCGTACGCACGGCGGGCTTCTCGCCCTGGGAGATTATCTGTATGCACTGTGCGGCCGAGTCCGCCCGCTGGTCATACTGCCCCGGCAGGTACTCCACGGCAAACACCGCCGCGGCGTCACTCGGCAGCTCGGTGCTCACCGTGTCAAGCTGCGGCTCGGACAGCACGGTTTTCACCGCGTAGTCAAAGAGCTCGGGCTCTATTCCCTCGAGGTCGTAGCGGTTGAAAAGCCGCAGTTCCTCAAGCGTCTCTATGCCCAGAAAGCTGCGGATATCCCCGCGCAGACTGTGGGCTGCGTGTGCCAGCTCTCTCTTTTTTTCAACGTAAACTCTGTATACCATAAGAGTGTACCTCCGCGCTCATTTCAGGGCCGCAAGCGCCCTTTGCCCTATGTCGTGCCTGTAATATGCATTGTCGAAGCGTACCTTTTCCACCTGCTCATACGCCCTGGAAACCGCCGAGCGCAGGTCATCCGCCGTGGCCGTCACGCCGAGCACGCGTCCTCCATTTGTCAGCAGCTTCCCGCCGTCCAGCTTCGCGCCCGCGACAAACACATCCGCGTCAATATCACCGTCCATAACAATCTCAAAGCCCTTTTCGTAGTGCTCGGGATAGCCGTCTGAGGCCAGAACTACGCAGCAGGCCGCGCCGTCGGAAAACTCCACCGGAGTCTCGGCCAGCCGTCCGTCGCGGCAGGCGCGCATAACGGTCAGCAAATCGCTTTTCAGCAGCGGCAGCACAACCTGCGTCTCGGGGTCGCCAAAGCGGCAGTTGTACTCTATGACCTTTGGCCCGTCGGGGGTGAGCATCAGGCCGAAATAGAGGCAGCCACGGAAGGACCTGCCCTCGGCGTTCATCGCCTCGATGGTGGGCAGAAAAATCTCTCTCATGCACCGCTCGGCAATTTCCGCAGTGTAGTACGGGTTCGGTGCGATGGTGCCCATGCCGCCGGTATTGAGCCCCTCGTCGTTGTCACGCGCACGCTTGTGGTCCATGGACGAGACCATGGGCACGACGGTTTTGCCGTCGGTAAACGACAGCACCGACACCTCGGGCCCCGTCAAAAATTCCTCAATAACCACCTGACTGCCGCTGTCGCCGAATTTGCGGTCCTCCATTATGGTCCTGACCGCCGCGCGTGCCTCGTCGTGGTTCTGGGCTATAATAACGCCCTTGCCCAGGGCCAGACCGTCGGCCTTAATGACCGCGGGCATTCTGGCGTTTTCAAGATACGCCAGCGCCGCGGCGGGCTCGGTGAACACCTCGTACTGCGCCGTGGGAATGCCGTATTTCTTCATCAGGTTCTTGGAAAAGACCTTGCTGCCCTCGATTATGGCCGCCTTCTTCTCCGGCCCGAAGCAGGGTATTCCCTTCGCCTCCAGCGCGTCCACCGCGCCGAGCACCAGCGGGTCGTCGGGGGCCACCACGGCGAAGTCCACCGCATTTTCAACGGCAAAGCGGACGATGCCATCAAGGTCCGTGGCCT
>CATJWA010000245.1 GCA_949744025.1 uncultured Eubacteriales bacterium | reverse complement strand
GCCACCTTCTCATCGCCACCCTGCACACGAAGGGTACGGTAAACACCATTGACCGAATTGTGGACACCTTCCCAAGCGGGCAGCAGGATCAGGTGCGGGTGCAGCTTAGCATGGTGCTGCGCACGGTGATATCCCAGCAGCTCCTGCCGGATGTGAACGGGAAGCTCGTGCCGGCCTTTGAGCTCATGCACGTGAACAACGCGGTGCGAAGCCTTATACGGGACAGCAAGACGCACCAGATTGACAACGTGATAGCCTCCGGCGGGGCGGAGGGTATGATGAGCATGGACCAGTCTGTCCTGGCTCTCTACAAGGAGGGCAGAATAAGCGCGCAGACGGCGCTGTCCGCCGCAGATAACCCCGACCAGCTCAAGAGAAGAATGGGATAGAAGATCCCCTGAAAACGAATTTCCGCAGAACGGCTTGCCATTCTGCGGAAATTTTTTTATTTAAGATGAGGCTTCTTTGATGCAGGGATTTGAGAAAATGCGTGCGAAAGGAAGTGGAGCTTATGAAGGTAAAGCACATTGTATGCTTTTTAATTGTTCTTGTGCTTACAGCCTTTGCGGGCTGCGGCGGGGGACAGGAGGAGGCGAAAACGCCGGGGCAGGGGACGTCAGC
Organism: uncultured Eubacteriales bacterium; assembly: GCA_949744025.1. Taxonomy (GTDB): domain Bacteria; phylum Bacillota; class Clostridia; order Oscillospirales; family Oscillospiraceae; genus JAMPGF01. The sequence goes on along the minus strand of CATJWA010000245.1, from coordinate 2,972 downwards.
GCCTGCCTTTACAATGGAACCGGCGGCAAGCGGGAAGCCGATGGACAATTCGCTTGACCCTCAGCGGTATGGAGTTGAGGACGGGCGTCGGGAGGCTGTGCTGTCCGAGTGCAGGGAGCTGGCGGAGCTGTGCGGCGGGCTGATGAAAAGCGCCGAGAAGGAGAGGTCGGCTTATTTTCCGTATGACACGGTGATGACGCGCGAGGCGGTTGACGCGGTAGAGAGTCTGCTGGCGGAGAAGGGCTATCCGGTTTTGAACACGGACGCATTTTATCCGGAGTATCTTGAAAACTCAGAGGGCCTTGAGCTGTTTGCCGAGGCGTCCGCCGGGGGAGAGGACGCGCGTCAGGCCATAATCAGCGTGTCGCGCTACGGGAGTGTGAGCTATTCGCTGTTTCAGTACACGGGCGGCGCGGCGGAGCACATATGCGCGTCGGTAAGCTGGGACGGGGACGGGGAGTATACAATCTCGGAGCCGTACACGGAGCCGCTGCGGGACTGGGGCATGGCAAACGGGGATTTTTTCTATTACAGGGTTTATCCCTTCGACGCGCACTGGGACGCCTGCGTGCCGGTGCGTCTGCACCCAGCAGACGAACGGTTTTATGAGCTGGCGGAGAAATATGTCAAGCCGCTTGGATATCAGTGCACGAACCTGCTTCTTGTGGACTGGCGGAGCGGGGACTGGGGAGAGCTGAGCTTTAACGATGCTTTTGAATATCTGTATTTAATGAGCTTCGGCGAACGGGTGGATGCGGGCAGCTTTGAGTATTCAGCGGAGCTTGCGTGCTGTCTTGTGCCGGAGGAGATTTTCGAGCGGACGCTGCTGCCGTACTTCGACATATCCGTTCAGGAACTGCGCGGCGAGGCTATGTATATTGCAGGGGAGGACGTGTATCCCTGGCAGCCGGTTATATCTTCCAACCTTGAGTATTTTCCGACGATAATACCGGAGGTGAGCGCCTGCCGCGAGAACGGCGACGGCTCCGTAACGCTTACGGTGGACGCGCTGTGCTTTGACGAGAAGTGCTTCCCGCTGTACACCCACGAGCTGACCGTGATGCCGGCGGAGGACGGGAGCTTCAGGTATCTGGCCAACGAGCTGATATACTTAAGCGGGCACGCCCTGCCGAGTGCGGCCGCGCGGCTGGACAGACGGCGGTAAAAAAATTTTTTATTTTCCCCTGTAGTTTTCGAGCAAAAAACCGTAGTATATGTGTGTAGACGAAAAGGGGGGCGAGAGCGGTGCAGGACGAACAGATAATCGAGCTGTTTTTCGCGCGCTCGGAGCGGGCGATAGACGAGCTGGACACAAAATATGGCGGGCTCTGCCGCAAGCTGGCGTACGGTATGCTGAACAATGCTCAGGACGCGGAGGAGTGTGTCAACGACACATATTTGGGAGTTTGGAACGCGGTGCCGCCGGCAAGGCCGGAGCCGCTGGCGGCCTATGTGTGCAAAATCGTGCGAAATCTCTCGCTTAAGCTGCTGGGCAGACGGGGAGCGGCAAAGCGTGGAGGCGGCTATGAGCTGGCATTGCAGGAGCTTGACGGCTGTCTGACGGACGGCGGTACGGCGGAGGATGCGCTTGAGGCCAGGGAGCTGGCGCGGCTCATCGAGTGCTTTCTCGACACGCTCAGCCGCGAAAACCGCGTTATTTTCATGCGGCGCTACTGGTTTTCCGACAGCTATGGAGAGATAGCCGCGCGCGTGGGGCTCAGCGAGAAGAACATATCCGTCCGCCTGACGCGGCTGCGCGCAGGGCTGAGAGAATATCTGACCGGAGAAGGGGTGCTTATATGAACGCAGAATTTTTTTCGGAGGCTATGGGCGAGCTGGACGGGCGCTATATTGAGGAGGCAATCCGTTTCAGGAAAAGCGCGGGAAAGCGTGTATGGGTCAGGCTGGCGGCCTGCGCGGCCTGTCTCGCGCTTGTTATCGGCGCGGGACTTTTCGCGGCGGGGCGCGGGCGGAGTGAACTCCCGCTGTCCGATGATTCCATGGGAGTGAGCGTGCGGTACACGGACAGGGCGCCGGCTGAGTACAGCTCAGGCTCGCTTATTTATCTGACGGAGGAGGAGCTTTTCACGTACTTTGACACGGCTATTTTCCTGGGCACGGTGCGGGAGATAAGGAACATAGAGCTTGACTTCAACGGGGATACGGCCTACCGCGCCATTGCTGAGATTGAGGTGGAGCGGGTATACCGCGGCCCCTGCGCCGATGGGGAGACGGTGTCGGTTTTGCTGCCCTGCCCCATTGACAGCGGGCTGTGGGTGGAGGACACCGAAACCGTCTCGGCCATGCGCGAGGGCATGAGCGGGATTTTCATGCCGGTTATCTACGACAATGAAAATTCCCGCTGGGAGCAGAACGGGGCGGTCCTGATAAAAAAGGACATTGTGGATTATGGCTTTGCCGACGGTGTGCGCTATGCATTTTTGGAGACGGAGTCGGGTCTGGTGTTTGACAGGGGAGCGTATGAGAGCATAGCGGACGCGCAGACGCTGGACGAAATTGAGGAGTACATTTTGGAGATGGTTTCTCAGTATCCGTAACGCTTCCGGTATCTTTTGAACATGAAGGCGGACAGCGCCAGGGCCATGAGCTCGGCGGCGGGGGTGGCCAGCCAGATGCCGTTTACGCCGAGAAGGGCGGGGAGCACGAGCATGGTGACAAGCATGAACACAAAGGAGCGGGAGAAGGCGAGAATCGCCGAGACAATGCCGTTGGACAGCGCGGTGAACATGCCGCTGGCGAAGATGTTAAAGCCGATGAACAGCAGGGCAATAGTGCATATGCGGTTTCCGGTTACGGCCAGGGCGTGTACGGGGTTGTCGGGCTGGGCGAACACGGACACGAGCGGCCGCGTCGCGGCGAAGGAGGCCGCGGCGGTGAGCAGGGAGATGACGGCGATGACCTTCAGGCTGGCGGAGACGAGCTTTTTGAGCTTTTCGTGATTGCGCTCGCCG
>CATJWA010000244.1 GCA_949744025.1 uncultured Eubacteriales bacterium | reverse complement strand
GGAAATGGCACTGCCCCCCACCACCGCAGCAGCGGCAGCGGAAAGCTGTGCTGGCACTATAGACGAGCATCACTGGCATCGCACTAACGGTGACGCTTTAAGAGGGGCATGGGGGATTCTTAAGGGGGAAGGGGGATTACTCCCCCTTCCCCCTTAAGCGCGGCTTTGCCTTCTTTCCCCGCGAAGGGAAAGAAGGTCGCCCCCGCAGGGGCGAAACTCCTCTGCGCCAGAAATAATCAAAAGGAAAGTCTCAACTAAATACGCAAAAACCAAAATTCTCCCGCCCAACGCGGGCAGTCCACCCCCGCAGGGGCAAGCTACAAGGCCGCAAGCCTTTTCTCAAAAAAAACTGAAAGGCCGCCCGTCGGGCGGCCTTTAGCTTTAGCCTTACGCTCTTATCCGGAACCTTCCAACCATCTCCCTGAGCATTACAGCCTGGCCGGAGAGCTGCTCGCTGGCGGCGGCGCTGGCCTCCGCAGTGGCCACGTTGCTCTGCACAACGTTGGAAATCTCTCCGATTCCGCTGGTTATCTCCTCGGCGTTTATGGCCTGCTGCTTGGTGTACGCGGCGATACCGCCGATGAGCTCGCTCATCTTGTCTGCCTGCTCGACCACGCCCATCATGGACTTGGCCACAAGCTGCGCCGCTCCGACGCCCTCCTCCATGACTTCGACCGTTTGGCCGAGGAGCACCGTGGTCTCCTGCGCGGCGTTGGCGGACTTTCCGGCCAGATTGCGGACCTCGTCGGCCACAACGGCAAAGCCCTTGCCCGCCGCGCCAGCCCTCGCGGCCTCAACCGCGGCGTTCAGCGCCAGAATGTTGGTCTGGAACGCTATGTCCTCAATGGTCTTGACAACCTGATTTATCTGCGCGGACTTGTCGCTGATGTTCTGGATAATCTGCGTGAGGCTGCGCATCTTGCCGTCGCTCTCAATCAGTCCGGCCTTGACGCTGTCGGCCAGATTATTAGCCTCCTGAGCGCCCTCGGCAATCTTATGCACGCTGTCGGACACCGAGTCGATATGCCCTGCCAGCGCAGCCACTGCGGAGGCCTGCTCGGCCGAGCCCTGAGACAGGCTCATCGAGCCGCTGGAAACCTGCTCGGCTCCGGCCGCCACGTCCCTCGATGCGGCCCTGAGCTGGCCCATAGTGCCGTTGAGCGCCATGGAAATCTCCTCAAGTGAGGTCTTTATCTTCTCAAACTCACCGGTGTACTCGCACTGAAGGGTGAAAACCAGGTTTCCGGAGGCAATTTCGCGGAGAGTCTGGGCAATCTCGTCTATGTACATGACGTAGCTGCGCAGCCGCGCGGTGACCTTGTTGAAGTCGTCCGCCAGCACGCCGAGCTCGTCCCTGGAGTGGTAGGTAATGGTCTGGTTGAGCTCTCCCTCGGCAATCTTCGTGGCCGCGAGGCTGAGCTCGCGCACGGGACGGCCTATCACGCGCCGCACCTGGAGCACCACCAGCAGGGTCATCAGAGCCACGGCCAGCACGGCCACCGCAATCATGGCCGCGGCCAGAGTGTACAGCTCCTGCAAAACCTCCGACCTTGACACATAAGCCACGGCAATCCAGTCGCTGTCGGGCACCCGGGCAACCTGAACGTAGTTATTGTCATAGAGCGACAGGCCCGTCTTTCCCGAGCTTATCTGGCCGCTGGCATAGGGGTATATTCCGTCAGTGCCCTCGCTGAGCTTCCTGCCGGTCATCGCGCTGTCCCTGTGGCCGATGACGGTGTCCGTGCGCGAATCCACCAGAAAAATGCCGCCCGTCTCCTCAAGACGGACCCCGCTGACAATCGTGGATATGGAGTCGAGATACACATCCGCAGCCGCCACGCCGATAACCTCGCCGCCGGAGCGCAGCTTTCCCGACGCGCCCACGACATTGGACTGGCTGTCCTCGTCAAAGTATACGTCGCCGAGGATGAAGTTCTCCGAGCTGATGCCGTCCTGATACCAGGACTTTGTCAGCGCGTTGAAGTCCGGCCCCGGAACAAAGGATGCGTGGTAAAGCGAGCCGTCCGTCAGCGCCACGTACAGTCCTGCGGGATAGGCGCAGTCGGGGTTGACCGTGTGCGCTATGTACTCCTTCATCTCCGGAATATCCATGTCCTCATACTCGATGGTGTCGCGCTGCTGCTCGAGCATGGTCAGCGTGCGGTTCATCCACGCGCTCGTCTCCTGAATGGTCCGCTCCGTGGCCGATTCTATCAGGTCCTCACTCTTTTCCAGAAGGGCCCCCGACATCTGGACATAGACCACCGCCAGCAGAATCGTCAGCGCGATAAGCACGCTGGCAATTATTGAAAGCACCAGCTTTCCGGTTATCCCCCAGCCTCTGCGCGGAGCCGCGCCGGGCTTGCCCTGAGCCATTTTTCCAGTTTTCATCACGTTTCTCCTCACATCTATTTTTTTCGCGGTTTTCGCGTTTTTTTGACTTTTTCGCATTAATTTCCAGTTTCATTATAGCACGGGTACTTTGCCTGCGCAAGGGGTTTGACGTACCTTTTTACAGCTAAGCGCCGCCGCGGGCCGGCTTCATCGCTTTCGCCAAAAATTTGCCTGATACGCCGCAACACGCAAAAAGCCACCGTGCCCAACGCGGCATTGGGACACGGAGACTTTTCTCTTGTGCATTTTTCGGCGCCGTGGTAGAATACGGTAAAATAATACGTAAAAAGGAGGTGCGGCATGGCCCGTAAACTCGCGAAATTTTTAATTTCGACGCTTGCCGCGCTGCTGCTTCTGGGCGGCTGCGCGCAGAAGGCGGGCGCGGGCGGCCTTTCCGCGGGCCTCGGCTGCGGCACGCTGGTTCCGTGCGGACATACGCAGAAGATAGTCGAAACCGGCATAGCCGGCAAAATCTACCTATACGAAAAGGGTGGCTTCGGCGGGCCTTTTTTCACCATCACGCTCAGGAACGACGGCAGCTTCAGATACCACGAGGGTTGGCTGAGCAGCTACATAGGCTCGGGAGACTGGGAGCTGGACGGGGACACCGTGACCATCCGTGACGAGGGGGGAATGGGCATATTCAACTTCCGCGTTGAGGGCGGGGACCTTGTGTACATCGCCGAGGGCTCCAGCCGCTTTCTGCATGTAAACGTGCCCGACGGCGGGAGATTTTCGCCCGACGACGGAACTGAAAACATTCCCGGCAGCAATAGCTTTCTCGCTGCCGGCAGCCTTTCCTAAGCAAAAGGAAATTGTGAAGCAAAAAATCTGTTCACCCCGTGTTGGGGTGAACAGATTTTTTGCTTGTTTGTTCGCTTCGCGAGTGGTAGAATGTTTCAGGTATGGAAAACAGATTTTACTATAACCGAATGAACCGTCTTGAGCGCGAGGCCTACGAAGCAATGCTCGCGGGCTTTGACGCTCTCGCGCCGGCGATACGTGTGCCGTACTCGCGCGGCGGTCTGGGCGACGTGCTGTTCCGGCTCAAGCTGGACAAGCCCGAGATATTTTTCGTCACCGGCGGCAGCTACCGCTATACCCAGGGCGCGGACTATATGGAGCTGCTGCCCGAGTACATGTTCGACAAGCCCCGGGTGCGCGAGCACCGTCGGGCGCTCGGCGCGCGGCTGGACAAGCTCCTGCGCGGCGCGCTTTCGCTTGGTGAAACAGAGCGGCTGCGCTTCGTCCACGATTTTATCTGCGAAAACGTGCGCTACGACAAGCTGAAAAAAAGCTATTCCCACGAGATAATCGGCCCCCTGCAAAACGGCGTGGGCGTGTGCGAGGGCATCGCCAAGACGTTCAGGCTCATGTGCGACCGCTTGGGGCTTGAGTGCGTCGTCGCGGTGAGCAAGGCGGACCCCGAGCGGCCCGGCGGCTACCTCCACGCCTGGAACGTGGTGAAATCCGGCGGCGTGTGGCGGCACGTGGACGCCACCTTTGACAACACGCTCTCCCGCGGCGGCGAGATACGCTACGACTACTTCAACCTCGGCGACCGGCAGCTATTTCGCGACCACCGCGAGCTGCTCTACCCCGCTCCGGAGTGTCCCGACTGCGACGGCTTTTACTACCGGCAGGCGGGGCTGTCTCTGACAAAGCCCGAGCAGGCGGCCTCGCGCGCTGCCCAGGCGCTGCGGAAAAAGCGGGACGCCTTTGTGTTTCACTGGCGCGGCGGATATCTGACGAGGGAAAAGCTTCTGGAGCTTGCACGGCTCATAGACGCCGAGGCGGCGAAAAAAGACCGCTCGGCGGTGTACGGCGTGAACTGGCCGCAGGCGGTGGTGAAGGTGAGCTTCACCGAGCGGGAGACGGAGACGAAAATCGAAACAGAGCTTGCCGACGAGGCGGCAGGCGATTTTGGAGGATACGAAGTATGAAGACACTGGCAGTTATCGGCACGGGAAACATGGGCGGGGCGG
>CATJWA010000243.1 GCA_949744025.1 uncultured Eubacteriales bacterium | reverse complement strand
GGCAATGGTTATGGGGTAATAGGAGCTGATATGCTGCTCGACTATCTGCTCGACATAGCTCTCGGCCAGGGCGCTTTTTTCGGATATGGCGCGGATTATTTCCCTGTCATAATAGGCCACGCCAAGCGTTTCGGCAAGACGCCTGCCCAGCTCGCGGCCCCCGCTGCCAAACTGGCGGCTGACGGTGATGATTCTGTTCATATTATTAACTCCCCTCTTGGGCTGCTTAAAAAATCCACAGCTTACTAACCATATTTTAGCACGTATTTTTTATCCGCGCAAGTAAAAATGTTGAAATCCGCGGATTCCATATCCGCGGATTTTGTGCTTATTGGCAAGACTCCTGACTGGGCGGAGCAGAGGAAGCTTCCTGTGCCTGCGGGGCCGTTCTCGGAATCAGGCTGCCGGCAAAGCGGCTTTCGCCGTGGCGCTTTACGTCGATATAGCCGATAACGCTGAACACCAGCGCGCCGATGAAGTTGACGAACATGTCCTCCATCGTGTCGTAAAGCCCGATGTCAAGATAGCCGCCCAGGCCGAGCTCCTGACCGTTGACAGCAACCTCGGTTATGCCGGAAATCATGATGGGGATATTGCTGTTTGTCGGGTCAAGGCTGACGCTGGAAAAGGCGCTCAAAACAGTGTCCTTCTGCATGTCGGTGTGGAAAATATAGTCCATGCCGAACTCGAAAAACTCCCAGATGACGCCTATGGTCATGGAAAAGCAAAAGGCGCATATCGCAAGAAACAGCGGCGAGAGCTCGAAGCGGATACTGCGGCTGCGGTTGAGAATCTCCACCATGGAAAAGCCGACGGCGGCGCACAGAAAGCCCCAGGTCGTATGCAGCAGGGTGTCCCAATACTCAAAATTGACGTAGTAATTGCTCAGCTCGCCCAAAATCTCCGCGGCAAAGATGAAAAGGAGGATGATAATCTCCAACGCTGAGGGCAGCTCAATCGAAAAGCGGTCCTGAATAAAGGCCGGAACCAGAAACAGCACAAGCACCAGCACGCAGATAAAGGCGCTGTCATAGTCCCCGTTCAGGCACGAGAGCACCAGCGCGGCGATAACGATAAGGCGAAGCACCGCGTAGACGATGAGCACGGAGCGCTTTTCGTGCCAGAGCATTTTCAGCGCGATTACCCAGTTTTTAAATCTTCCCTTCATTCACTTCTCCTTCCCAGCTTTGGGGGTATTATGTATATACATATGTATAAGGGCACGACAAAGGCGGCCGCGCCGATGATATCGAGCACGGAGTGCTGCTTTATCAGCACCGTGGAGGCGCATATCAAAAGCGACAGAATCAGCCAGGGCGCGCGGTAACGGCGCATTTCCGCGCTTTTAAAGGCGGCGCACACGGCAGCGGCGCAGCCGATAACGTGCATGCTCGGGAAAACATTTGTGTTGGTGTCCGCGGCGTAGATGAGCGAAATAAGACGGGTAAAGACGTTGTCCGCGTCAAAGCTCTGCGGGCGCAGGTCCTGGCCGTTCGGCACGAGCAGGCAGAACGCCAGCGCGGCGGTAAAGCCGGCCATGATGAAGTACATGTAACGCAGGAAATTGTCCCTGTCGCGCAGCATGAGAAGGATTCCCGTGGCGATGAGGAAGGGATACCACATGCAGTAGGGTACGATAAAGACGGGGATGAAGGGAATGTAATCGTCCAGGGGTATGTACGAGACCCAATAGTCCGCGTCCGCGGGTACAAGCGCCTCTACCGTGAAGAACATCAGCATGAACACCGGCACGTACAGGGCAAGATACGCATGGGGATTGCGGCGGAGAAAGTGCCGGAGAGATTTTATTGCCTTCATAAAAAAGCATCTCCAAAATTCCCGGAGGCGGGGAAAATCATAGACGCATTATATCACCGAGCGCGCGCAAGTTAAAGCAAAGTGGGAAGAAATTCTCAAATTGTTAATAAACTCAGGGCTGAGCGTGCTCCGTGGCAGCCCACGCCGCGACAAATTCACGGGCGGTCTCGATGACTCTTTTTCCGCTTTGCAGACGCAGGCTCAGCGCGGGCTTGGCACCGGCCTCGACCTTGACGCGCCCTTTAAATTTCGGCAGGGCGTACAGCTCGGAGACACGGGCCATGTCGAAGCTCTCCAATTTGAAGCGAAGCAGGCCGTTTTTCTGGGCAATCTCGCTTATGCCGGCGCGGGTGGCCTCGCCGCGCAGGAGGGCCACATGGACCAGACTGTTCACGCTTGGGGGAGGGTCGCCGAAGCGGTCGATAAGCTCGTCTGTCAGGTCGTCGGCCTCGTCCTCGCTGCGTATCATCGCTATGCGCCTGTACAGGTCCATTCTCTGCTCGGGGGAGCGGACATAGCGCTCGGGTATGTTCGCCGACACGGCAAGGTCCGCCGAGCACTGGGCGCGCACCTCCACCCTCTCGCCGCGCTCCTCCAAAACGGCCTCCTCCAGAAGCTTGAGGTACATGTCGTAGCCCACGTCAATCATGTGGCCCGACTGCTCCGCGCCGAGAAGGTTGCCCGCGCCGCGTATCTCAAGATCGCGCATGGCTATGCGAAAGCCCGAGTTGAACTCGGCAAACTCGCGTATGGCGGCGAGGCGCTTTTCCGCAATCTCGCTGAGCACCTTGTCCCGGCGGAAGGTCAGGTAGGCGCTGGCGCGGCGGTTGGAGCGGCCGACGCGCCCGCGTATCTGGTGGAGCTGGGCAAGTCCCAGACGGTCCGCGTCCTCGATAATGAGAGTGTTGACGTTGGGAATGTCGATGCCCGTTTCGATTATCGTCGTGCACACAAGCACCTGCGTCTCACCGGACGAGACGCTCTCCATCACGCCGGAGAGCGTATCCTCGTCCATCTTGCCGTGGGCCACGGCCACGCTGACATCCGGAAGCATTTTCAAAATGCGCGCGGCGGTGCGCTCGATATTCTCCACGCGGTTGTGCAGGTAGTAGACCTGACCGCCGCGCCGGACCTCGCGGCGTATGGCGTCGCACACCACGTCCCAGTCGTGCTCCATGACATAGGTCTGCACGGGCAGACGGTCCTGGGGCGGCTCCTCGAGCGTGGACATGTCGCGCAGGCCGCTCATGGCCATGTTGAGCGTGCGCGGTATGGGAGTGGCTGAGAGGGTCAAAACGTCCACGCCGCGGCTCATCTCCTTGAGCCGCTCCTTGTGGCTGACGCCGAAGCGCTGCTCCTCGTCCACGACGAGAAGGCCGAGGTCCTTGAAAATTATGTCCTTTTGTATCAGCCGGTGAGTGCCTATGACGATGTCCACGCTGCCGTCAGCCAGGCCGCGCAGTGTGGCCCTGACCTGGGCGGGGGTGCGGAAGCGGCTGAGTATCTCAATTTTCACGGGGTAGCCGAAAAACCGCTGCATCGCGGTCTGGTAATGCTGCTGGGCCAGCACCGTGGTGGGCACTAAAATCGCGGCCTGCTTACCGTCGAGCACGCACTTCATCACCGCGCGCAGGGCTACCTCCGTCTTGCCGTAGCCCACGTCGCCGCACAGCAGGCGGTCCATGGGCACGCTGCTTTCCATATCGCGCTTTATCTCGGCGATGCACCGGAGCTGGTCGTCCGTCTCCTGATAGCCGAAGCTGTCCTCAAACTGGCTCTGCCAGTCCGAGTCGGGGGCGAAAGCGTGGCCGGGCAGGCGGCGGCGCTCGGCGTAGAGCCTGATAAGCTCGCCGGCCAGCTCCTTTGCCGCGGCCTTGGCGCGCGACTTGGTCCGAGCCCATTCCGTGCCGCCCATTTTCGACAGCTTGACGGGACGCTCCTCGCCGCCGATGTACTTCGACACCAGGTCAAGCTGCGTGGCGGGCACGTACAGACTGTCGGTGCCGGCGTAGCATATTTTAATATAGTCCTTCTCCGCGCCGTCAACCTTCATCTTCATCACGCCGGCGAAGCGGCCGATGCCGTGGTGCTCGTGAACGACGAGGTCGCCAACGGACAGGTCCGCGCAGGACTCAAGAGCGCGGCGGTTGGACACGGCCTTTTTGCGCTTTGATTTGCGGAGGCCGCCGTGGAGAAGCTGCGCGTCCGTGAGCACGGCGAGGCGGCTGACGGGATACTCAAAGCCGCCGGACAGCGCGCCGGGGGCTATCACGCACTCGCCCTCGGCTATGGGGGCGTCAAGGCCGGAAAGTACGCGCGCGTCCACGCCGTTTCGGGCGAAAAACTCGGACAGCAGAGGGCACCGCCTCTCGTCCGAGGCGAGGACGACGACAGTACAGCCCGAGGCGAGGTAGTGCCGCACGTCCTCCGCCGCGGTCTCCATGCTTCCGCCGTAGGACGGGAGCTGCTTTGCCGTTATGCTCACGGCCGCGCGCGGCTCCGGCAGGCAGCGGCCCTGTACAAAGCTCTCGCCCATGACCGTGGGATGGAGGCAAAGCCGCTCGGCCGCCTCGGCCCAGCTCATGCGGAAATCCGCCCGGCCGGGGATGAGGCTGCCGCTTTGCAGCAGCGTGCGCAGGTCCTCTCCCAGCAGCCTGGCCTGCTCGGCGGCGAGCTTGGCCGCCTTTGCGGGCTGGTCGATGAATACAAGCGCGTCGTCCGGTATGTAGTCCAGCGCGCAGGAAAATTCGGGATAGATAAGGCCCATATAGCGGTCCGCGTCGGACAATGAGCGCGTTTCACGCAGCTTTTCGGCGTCAGCGCGCAGATTTTCGCACAGGAGGCGGCTCTCGGCTTTCTGGCTGCGCGCGGCGCGCACGGAGGCGGCGGTCAGCTCGTCGGCAAGAGAATTTTCTCCTCCGGAGTGCAGCGAAGGCAGAGTCTCGGCCGCGGGCAGTATGCGGCAGGAGGAGAGATTTTCAATCCGCCGCTGGCTTTCCAGGTCAAAAAAGCCCATGGAGTTGACCTCGTCTCCCCAGTACTCAACGCGCACTGGGTTTTCATAGGCTGGGGAGAAAAAGTCGAGTATGCCGCCGCGGCGGGAATACTGGCCGGGGCCCTCGACCTGGAGGCGGTGGACGTAGCCGCAGCGAAGAAGCGAGCGCTCGACCCGCTCGAGCGGACAGGCCTCCCCGTCGGCAACCGTAAAGGCCGCCGCGCGAAGGGCCTCGGGCGGTATGCTGCGCTGCAG
>CATJWA010000242.1 GCA_949744025.1 uncultured Eubacteriales bacterium | reverse complement strand
TCCGCCCTCTTGGGAGTCTATCTTTTTTTCTTCACCTCCGCCACAAAACTACATTTTTTCCTCGGCGTTTTCTTTCATTTTATCATTGGCGCTGACACCTCTGCGACTATGTAGAATATGATTACATCGCCGCAAAGTCCGTTGTCGCAGACTACTACGGCGTGGTTGACGGCCAGCCGCATACACTCTCTGTAACCGACCTTTCAGAAGCGGGAGTTACCACGCAAATCCGCTACGGCAATTCTGCGGATAGCTGCACAATGACATCGGCCCCGAACTACACCGAGGAAGGCCAGTATACGGTCTACTACGAGATAACCTACACATACAAAAGCACGGACATGACCGAAAACGGCGTTGCCTACGTCTGGCTGCGCGACGAAACAGCATCGGACGAAAATTGCTCCTGCGGCTGCGGGGACCCTGACTGCGGCTGTCAGGATAAGAACTGCAATAGCGGCTGCTGCAACAAGCCCTGTCAGGGGCATCATTTCACACTGCTGGACTCGGTAAAGGCATCATGCCTCACGCTCGGCTATGACCGCTATCTCTGTACGGAATGCGGGAGGATAGAAAAGCGCGACTACGTTTCGCCCCTCGGTCATGCGTGGCAGGGAGTTGTGGTGCGCGAGGCCACCTGTGAGAGCGACGGTAAGCTCATGGAAATATGCTCACGCTGCGGTCAGGTGAAAGTAACAAATGCAAACAGAGGCGAGCACCGTTTTAGAACCTACAGTGTCCCCGCCTCCTGTACAAGCTCCGGCTATACGGTCAGGGAGTGTTCAGTTTGCGGCGAGAGGCATATCGAGGATATGACAAATGCCCTGCCGCATGATTACCATGAGCACACTATTCCCGCCACCTGTGACAACGGCGGCAAAACAATACACCTGTGTGAGAACTGCGGCAGCTCCTTTGTCACGGACTATACTGCACCTCTGGACCACTCATGGGACAAAGGCACCCTCGTAACCAACGCGACCTGCACTGGTGAGGGCGTGATGGAATACCGCTGTGTGCGTTGCGGATGCCACCGGCTGGACACCGATGCCGCAAACGGCCATGTGCCGGGTGAAGCCGCGACGTGTACGGAGCCGCAGCTTTGTACCAAGTGCGGGGCGGTAATCGTAAATGCGCTGGGCCATAATTTCAAATCCGTCATTACCCCCGCGACCTGCCTCAAGATGGGCTGGACGGAATACACCTGCGACCGCTGCGGAGAGAATTACAAGAGTGATTATACCGATGCTCTGGGCCATGATTATATCCCCGCGGTAACACCTCCCGCCTGCACCGAGGGAGGATACACGACCTACACCTGCTCCCGCTGCGGCGACAGCTACGTTGACGACTACACGGACAAGCTCGGCCACGCATGGGACAAGGGAGAGAAGATAACCGTGCCCACCTGCGGCGGCGAGGGAGTCTTGATGCACAGGTGTACAAGATGCTCCGAGCATTACCTTGAGGCAATATCCCCTGACGGACATACGGCGGGAGAAGCGGCTACCTGTACCCAGCCGCAGCTTTGCGTCAAGTGCGGGGCCGTGCTTTCTAAAGCATTGGAGCATAAATATAAATCTGAGATTGTCGCTCCCACCTGCACGGAGATGGGGTACACGGTCTTTACCTGTGAGCATTGCGGTGACAGCTACAAGGGCGAGTACACCGACCCCACCGGACACAAGCTCAGCGACTGGATAGTGGACAAGCAGCCCCCGACAAGCTCGGAGGGGCAGAGGCATAATGAGTGCCAGAACTGCCATATCACGCTGGAAACTGAAACAATAGAGAAGCTGTACAATTCCGCAACTACTGACTCCAAGGGCGAGGCTGTTGTCGGAGGATACCTCGTCATTGTGACGGACACAAAGAGCGGAGATCCCATTGCCAACGCCACGGTTACGCTCAACAAGAATAACACGCTCTCAATACGCCTGCCGAACAGCCGTCTGCTGGATTACGAGAAGCAGACCACGGTGACGGTGCTGCTGACAAAGGATAAATCTCCGGTCAAGGATATCCAGATAGCGGTCACCGACAAGAACAACAACTACTGCTCCGGTAAGACGGATAAGGACGGTCAGATTACTGTTCCTAATGGCTCCGGCATAACTGGACCTGACGGGAACACCACCTTCGGCTACACCGATGCTGACGGGGATAGATACACCATCACGGTCAAGGTTGAGGACTACGAGAACGGCAGGCCCATAAAGGACGCGACTGTTACCATTGGCAAGACCGGCACCATCACCGTTGTTCTCCCCGACGGAATAGACATAGACGAGGATAACCGCATTGTCATCACCGTAACCGACAACAACAAAAAGCCCATAGAGAATGCAAACATCATCGTCAAGGGAGATAAGGATAAAGAGAGCGGCAGGACCGACGAGGACGGCAAGCTCATTGTGCCCGAGATACAGCGCCGCGAAAAGCACGGGGCATATATCTACGGCTACGAGGACGGCACGTTCAGGCCCGAGGGAGACATGACCCGCGCCGAGGCTGCCGCTATCTTTGCGCGCCTGCTGGCGGAACGGAAAGATGAGACAATAAAAAACGCCGGCAGTCTCAAATTCGAGGACGTGGCCTCCGATGCCTGGTACTACGGCTACGTGCGCTATCTGAGCAACTACGACATCGCGGTCGGCTCAAATAAGCGCGAGTTTGAGCCTGACAGGGCCATCACCCGAGCCGAGTTCGTGGCTATGGCCGTGAGATTTTTCGATGCCTATGGAGACGGCTCGGCTGAGATAATGGAGAAGTACGAGGACTTTGACGATGTATCTGACGGCTACTGGGCGGCTGAGTACATCAAGGATGCCGCCATCCACGGCTGGATTAAGGGTTATGGCGATGGCAAGTTCAGGGGGGATGACTTTATCTCAAGGGCCGAGGTTGTGACCATCATCAACAGGCTGCTGGACCGCACCGCGGACGAGGATTACATCGCGGACAATCTGCGCAGTCTCAATGTTTTCCCCGATGTAACCAAGCGACACTGGGCGTATCTTGATGTCATCGAGAGCGCCAATGGGCACACCGCCGTCTATGATGATGGCGAGACGTGGCGAAAGTAAAAAGGCCGTCCTCAATTATTCCTTGAATTTACCTTGCAAGCTGCGTATAATATAGGCAAAGGGGGTACCTGCAATGGTTTATACAACTGAGCAACTAAGTCAGATAATTCTTCCCATTCTCAGGAAATACAGCGCCCAAAGCGCGCTCTTGTTTGGCTCGTATGCCAGAGGGCAGGCAACCCATGCCTCGGATATAGACCTGCTTGTAATCGGCGGGGACCGCTTTGACCCCACAGACGTATTCTGCATCGCGGACGAGCTGCACAGGGCAACGGGCAAGGCGGTGGACGTATACGAGCTGTGCGAGCTTGAGCACGGCAGCCCATTCTACAACGCTGTCATGAGCGAGGGGGTGCAGGTCGCGTGAAATACAGTGATGCGCAGCGCATTGAGAAAATGCGCTCGACAACCGAAAAGCTGCTGGCATATATCTCAGAGCAGGGTATTACGCGTGAACAGGTAATGGAGCAGGAAACGGTACGCTGGACTATTACGACCCCGCTTTACAATATCGGCGAGCATGCGTATTGCCTGTCTGACGGCTTCAAAGCGGCCCACCCAGACGTGCCGTGGGCAAAGATCTCCGGCTTGCGCCACAGGCTTGTGCATGACTATGAGAACACGAACTGGAGCCTGATTTGCACAATAATCTACGACGTCCTGCCGGAGTTTTTGCAGTCACTTATTGAGCTTGAGAAGCATATACAATAGCATAAAAGAATAGAAAAACAGCCGCCTCCTTTGAGGCGGCTGTTGCCATATCCGCATTACTTTATCCACACCCCGGCGGCGTCAAAATTGCAGCCTCTGAAATCTTCCACGGCTTTGGCGCTGCCAAGGTTGTATGTGCTGTAGGAGAAGTACAGAGTGACCTCGCCTCCTACAGCAAGCGCCTGGGCTTGCGAGGCCAGTTCGTGCGCTCCGGCCTCAATCTCGGCCTCGGTCAGAGACTTCCACCAGACCTTGAACTCGTCCATAGTCATGTCGCCACTGTACTTGGCCGTGAATATGCGCTCGTTTCCGTAGTTGGTCACGGGCTTTTCCTTGAGCTCCCACTGTGAGGCAAAGTCGCCTGTGCTGGGTGCGGCGGGAGTGCTTATACTTACGAGGTTCCTGCCACTGTCGTAGCTGGCCTCAAAGCCCAGCGTTTCAGCTATGGCCCGAAGCGGGACGTAGGTCGTGCCGTTGACTGTGAACACGTCTACTGCTTTTCCGTTGGCATCCGTAGGGGTAAATGCCTGTCCGTTTACTTCTATGCTTACGGGGTACGCCGTGAGGGTAAAGGACCCGTCTGAGGCGAGGGCGGGGAGCGTGGAGGCTGTGAGTACCAGTGCGGTGACGCCTGCGGCAAATGTTATGAGCTTGTTTTTCATTGTCGTTTCCTCCATTTTTCTTTGTTTGGTTTTGTATGTTTCGCTATATATATTTTACCATCGTACAGAGGATACGACAAATTTTCGCGGAGTGGAGAGCGTGCGCAAAAGCCTGTCAAGCTCTTTTGCAAAAAAATAAAAATTAATCGGTCTCAGCATGAGACGCGAAAAAGGAGTTGAGCCACACAAGTCAAACTATGAACAAGCAATCAGGCAGCAAAATCCCGTTTCTGTTTCTCGCCCTGCCGGTTATATACCTCGCCGCCGGGCTCGCCTCGGGCTATGAGAACGGCATGACCGCGTTTGAGCTGCTGAGCCGTTTCTCCGAATGGAGCATGAATCCCCTGCTGCTGCGCTGGACGCCCTATACATTGAAATTTATCCTTGCTGCCCTATGCCTCTATGCCTTTGCCGTCACGCTGTACATTTCCTCAAAGCAGAACCGCCGCCCGGGAGAGGAACACGGCAGCGCGCGATGGGGCGACGCACGGCAAATAAGCCGCAAATACCGCGACCGCGACGCAAAGCGCAACGCCCTTTTGACCCAGCATCTCAGCATGAGCCTCAACAGCCGAAAGCACCTCCGGAACCTCCTGCAAATCGTAGTCGGCGGCTCCGGCAGCGGCAAGACGCGGTACATAGTCAAGCCCAATATATATCAGGCGAACGCCTCGTATATTTGCACCGACCCGAAGGCCGAGCTCGCCCGCTGCGCGATACCTTTGCTGTTAAGAGAGGGGTATGTCATCAAGGTTTTCGACCTCGTGGACCCCGAACGCTCGGACTGCTATAACCCTTTCCGCTATATACGAAACGACGCCGACGTGCTCAAGCTTATAGCCAACTTTATCCGCAACACCACGCCGAAGAACGCCCACTCAAGTGACCCGTTCTGGGAGAAGTCCGAAACCGCCCTCGACAGCGCGCTCATGCTCTACCTGCTCCACGAGGCCCCGCCCGAGGACCGGACTATGGAGATGATGCTCACCATGCTGGAGTACGGCGCAGCCAAGGAGGGCGACGGCGACCATGTTTCCCCCCTCGACCTGCTCTTTCAGGCGCTGGAGGAGGAAAACCCGAACCATATCGCCGTCAGGCAGTACAAGGTTTTCAAGCAGGCTCCCAGCGAGACGGCCATGAGTATCCTCATAAGCGCCGCCGTGCGTCTGGCCCCTTTCTCTCTGCCTGAGATACAGAGGATCACCGCAAGGGACGAGATGGAGCTTGAGAGCTTAGGCAAGCGAAAGCAGGCCGTATTCTGCATCATCCCCGACAGCAACGACGTGAGCTTAAACTTCCTCGTGGGTATGTTGTACTCCCAGGCGTTTCAGGAGCTGTACTATCAGGCGGACAAGGTACACGGCGGCAGTCTGCCCGTTCCCGTCAGGCTCATGTTTGATGAATTTGCGAATGTTTCGCTCCCAGACGGCTACGCCCGCTTACAGGCCACCATGCGCTCGCGCAACGTCATGGCCACTATCATCCTGCAAAACATTTCCCAGCTCAAGTCTTTGTTCAAGGACGACTGGGAGGGCATCATCGGCAACGCCGACGCCTTTATCTATTTAGGAGGGAATGAGAAGTCCACCCATGATTACGTCTCAAAGCTCCTGGGCAAGCAGACCATCGAAACCCGCAGCAGCAGTCAGGGCAGGGGCAGAAACGGCTCCTACAGCCAGAGCTTCCAGCAGACGGGGCGCGAGCTTTTGACCCCCGACGAGGTGCGTATGCTGGACAACAAGAAGGCCATTGTCCTTATCCGCGGCGAGACACCCGTTGTGGACGACAAGTACGACCTCATGCGTCACCCCAATATCCGCTTTACAGCCGACGGCGGCGCGGCTGCTTACACACACAGTCCGGTTTGCCTGTATGACGCGGGCGAGCTGGACTTTCCCTTTACGTCTCTTGAGGACGTGGAGATAACCGAACCGTAGAATAAGGAGGTTTTTAAAGCATGAAAAAGAACAAAAAAGCATCTCTCACAAACAGAAGGACCGCCCGCCGCCTTATGGCGGTATGGACGGTCTTTGTACTCATTGTCTGCCTGTTCACCGTTCCGGCATACGCCGACGGCGACCCGCTGGGGATTGTAAATAACCTTTCGGATTTTATTTTCTCCATCATAAAGGCCCTCGGCGTCATCATCCTCGGCTGGGGTATTGTGCAGGTGGGCATGTCCATACAGTCCCACGACGCCAGCCAGAGAACACAGGGCTTTCTGTGTCTGTTCGGCGGGCTTATGATAGCGTTTGCTAAGGAGATTTTGACCGCAATAGGGGCGGTGTAAGGCTCGCGGGGAATTGCGTCTCAGCGTGAGACCGATTAAACGGGCTTGGAGTGCGGCTCCTCCGGAGCCGATGGGGGACCCCTTGGCTGCACAGCCCTTAGCGGCTCTGCCGCTTATGGCTGTGGCGTCCCCCCTGCGGGGATAGGGTCCCCCAAACCCCTTCTGACCTTTTTGAAGGATAGGGGTATTTCGCGCCCTGCGGGGCGCGACCAAGGGCGCTGCCCTTGGATTCCGCAACCTTTGATGCTGATTGTCAATTAAAGAATTTAACTGACAATCCCGTGCGCGTCGTGCCGCCCCATGCAAAATTTAACGCGCCTGCGGCGCTATGAAAAACTTGAAAAGTTTTTCAATAAATTTTGGATGAAAAGGCCGGCGAAACTTTTAGTTAATAACCATACAACAAAGAGGTGAATTTTACGAATGACAACTGGATAGTCAGCAACCTTGAAAGCGCGCTCGCGGGCTGGAACGACAGGCTCGCCGAGATATGGTCCCTGCTCACCCTGTCCCCCGAAGCCTTTAAGGGCGGCAGTATATGGACGCTTATCCTCAGTATCCACAACGCCCTCGTCGGCGTGGGCTACGGCCTGCTCGTCCTGTTCTTCGCCATCGGCATCTTTCAGAGCGCTGCCAGCTTTCGGGATTTTCAAAGACCGGAGTACGTCCTGCGGCACCTGCTCCGCTTTATCCTCGCCAAAACCGCCGTGGGGCGCTGTATGGAGCTTATGACCGCCATATTCAAGGTGTGCGGCGGCATTACCCAGACCGTGATTAGCGGCCTCGGCGGCTCCATATCCACCGCGGCGGCTCTGCCGGCCGAGATTGTGGAGGCCGTGGAGGATTTGGGACTGCTGGAGAGCATACCCCTATGGCTCGTATCCCTCTTAGGCACGCTCTTTATAACCGTCATGTCCTTCATACTCCTGCTCACGGTCTACGGCCGCTTTTTTCGCCTGTACATGTATACGGCCTTAGCGCCCCTGCCGCTGGCCTCCTTTGCCGGACACGGCACGGCCTCCACGGGCAGGGCCTTTATTAAGAGCTACACCGCCGTTTGCATGGAGGGGGCCGCTATAGTGCTGGCCTGTCTTATCTACTCGGCCTTTCTGTCCAGCAGCGACCCCGCCGTGGACGGGAGTTTGCCTGCCGTTACTATGGTATGGGAGTACATAGGGCAGCTTATCTTCAACATGCTCATTCTCACGGGACTGGTCAGAGGGGCTAACCGGATAGTAAAGGAGATGTTCGGCCTATAGGGAAATACTCTGTAATCTACGCTGACCCGCCGTGGCGGTATGAGCTGTACAAGGGCATGGGCATGGTAGAGCGGCATTACCCCACCATGCCTCTTGAGGACATAAAGGCCCTGCCGGTCGGTGATCTGGCAGGGGCTGACTGTGCGCTCTTTCTCTGGGCCACGTTTCCCCTGCTGCCCGAGGCGCTGGAGGTTATAAGGGCGTGGGGTTTTAAATATAAGACCGTGGCTTTTACCTGGGTTAAGCTCGCACCCAAGTCCGAGCGCATTTTCTGGGGCCTCGGCTACTGGACGCGCTCCAACGCCGAGCTGTGTCTGCTGGCAACCAAGGGCCAGCCGAAGCGTCAGGCTAAGAATGTGCATCAGGTCATTATCTCCCATGTGCAGGAGCACAGCCGAAAGCCCGACGAGGCCAGGCACAGGATAGACGCGCTCATGGGCGACGTGCCGAAGGTGGAGCTGTTCGCAAGGCGGGCCGCGCTGGGCTGGGATAGCTGGGGAAATGAGGTCGAGTGTACGGCGGATTGGGAGAGAAAATATAATTTATAAGTAACTATACAAGATAAAATCTGAAATTAAGCATTCCAAGCGTAAATGTAACAATGTGCATCACTATAAAAAGGAGCTTGTTTATAGTAAGCTTAAAAACCGATTTATGAATTTTTTCGGTTTGAAAAGTCACGGGTAATGTAGTCTCTATTCGTCTATAAGCTTGGTCAATATATTTGATTCGTTTATTTTCTGCAAAACCAACATACATACCGAGCACAGAGCAAAGCATTCCAACTAAGGGGAAAACCCAAAGAGGGAATGTCTTGGCAACTTCTGGAAACATATCTTTAGCTCCCAGAACATTTGGAAGGAAGGTTACAATGAGCGATATCGTAACAAATCTCCACATATAGGAGGTAAACATTTGATCTCGATGCTTCCATTCATCACGATAGACCTCCATAAGTGCAATTTTGTCGCTTGTTGACCACATTGATTCTCTGTTTCTTAACCTTTTTACCTTCATTTGTATCACCTCAACTTTAGTATATCACAAGAAAGGAGTGACGTGCGATATGGAAATCAAGATACCAAAAGAAGTGCGCCAGCACAAAGAGAGTATCTTTTTCGGCCTGTCGGCGCGGCAGTTTGTCTGCGCCGCTGCCGCCGTGGGGCTGGCCGCGGGTATTTACCTCGGCCTGAGCCCCGCGCTCGGTAAGGAAACCGCAAGCTGGCTGTCCATCCTCTCAGCCGCGCCGCTCGCCCTCGCAGGCTTTTTCACCTACAACGGCATGAGCTTTGAGCAATTCGTCTGGGCCTTTGTGAAAAGCGAAATACTCTGCGCGGGCCAGCGGCGCTTTGTATCTGCAAACATCTATTACGAGCTTTTGAAGCGGAAAGGAGATACTGCCCGTGATTAAATCCCTTGCCCTTGCCAACAGAAGCGAGCGGGAGAAATTCAGAATACCCCGCAGCGTGCAGGACACGGTCCCCGTCAGGTGCGTATACCCTGACGGGCTTTTTCTTGCCGGAGGACGGCACAGCAAAAGCTGGCGCCTGTCCGACGTAAACTACGCCGCAGCCTCCGACGAGGAACGCAGAAGCATTTTTCTCTCCTACGGCGCCGTGCTCAACTCCCTGCCCACCGACGCCGCGGCCAAGATAACCATCATCAACCGCCGCCTCAACCCCGCGGACTTCGAGCGCAGCATACTCATGGACGAACGCTGGGACGGCCTGGACGAATACCGCGCCGAGGCCAACGCCATCCTCAAAAGCCGCGCCGCCGACAGCAACAATCTTGTGCAGGAGAAGTACATAACCCTCTCCGTGCCGAGAAAGAAGATAGCCGAAACACGCTCCTACTTCCGCAGAGTGGACGCCAACCTCGTTAAAAGCCTCGCACGGCTCGACAGCACGGCAAGAGAGGTGAGCCTGCACGACAGGCTCCGTATCCTCCACGACTTCTTCCGCCCCGGGGAGGAGCAGTTTTTCAGCTTTGACCTGATCCAGAGCATCCGCAAGGGCGCGGACTTCAAGGACATTATCTGTCCCGACGGCTTTTCGTTCAGGGCAGGGCACTTTGAGATGGGAAACAAATATGGCCGCGTACTCTTTCTTAGGGACTACGCCTCCTACATAGAGGACGACATGATCTCCGACCTGTCGGACTTCGACCGCAGCCTCATGCTGTCCATTGACATACTGCCCATACCCACGGACGAGGCGGTAAAGGAGATACAAAGCCGCATCTTAGGCGTGGAGAGCGACATCACCCGTTGGCAGCAGCGGCAGAATGACAAGAACAACTTCACTGCCTCCATACCCTACGAGTTGGAGCAGCTCCGGAGCGAGACAAAGGAGTTTCTCACTGACCTGACCGAGCGCGACCAGAGGATGATATTTGCCGTGGTGACGCTCGTGCATATAGCGGACACGCTCGAGCAGCTTGATGCGGACACGGAGACGCTTTTGTCCATAGGGCGGGAACACCTGTGCCAGTTCTCCGTACTGCGCTACCAGCAGGAGGACGGGCTGAACACCGTGCTGCCCTACGGACTGCGCAGGGTACGGGCTCTGCGGACTCTCACTACAGAGAGCGCGGCGGTATTGATGCCCTTTCGAGTGCAGGAGATACAGGACCCCGGCGGGCTGTCCTACGGCGTCAACGCCATTTCCCACAATCTGCTTATCTGCGACCGCAAGCGGCTTATCTCTCCCCACGGCTTTTATCTCGGCGTCTCAGGCTCCGGCAAGAGCATGGGCATGAAGGACGCCATTACGGAAGTTGTGCTGGGCACGGACGACGATGTAATCATCATAGATGCCGAAAGAGAATACGGCCCGCTGGCAAAGGCGCTGGGCGGCGAGATAATTGAGATATCCCCCCCACAGCCAGCACCACATTTCACCCCTTGACCTCGCCAGCGGCTATGACGACGACGAAAACCCCGTTGCGATGAAGTCCGAGATCATAACCTCCATTTTGGAGCAGCAGATGGGCGTGGGACGGCTCAGCGCCAGCCACAAGTCCATCATTGACCGCTGCACGGCCAACATCTACCAGAGGTATTTTAAAGAGAAAGGCAAAAATAACATGCCGCTGCTGACGGACTGGCGGGAGGAGGTCATGCGCCAGACCGATCCCGAGGCGCGGGAGCTGGCGCTGGCGGCGGAGCTTATTACCGAGGGCAGCTTGAATGTCTTTGCCCACTCCACCAACGTCAACATGGACAAGCGGCTTGTGGTGCTGGACCTCTACGAGATGGGGGAGCCGCTTCGCCCCACGGCCCTTGTGGTGACGCTGGAGGCCATACAGAACCGCGTCATGGAAAACCGGAAGCGCGGCAAGTACACATGGGTGTTCATAGACGAGTGTTATTTGTATTTCAAGTACCACTACTCCGGCGAGTTTCTGTACAAGGCGTGGAAACGTTTCAGGAAGTACGCGGGCATTATGACAGCGGCTACCCAGAACGTGGAGGAGTGCCTGAAATCCGAGACGGCGCGGCTCATGCTGGCGAACAGCGAGTTTCTGCTTTTGTTCAACCAGTCGGCCACGGACAGGGCGGAGCTTTCCAAGCTGCTGCATATTTCCGACACGCAAATGGGCTACATCACCAACTCCGAGCCGGGCCACGGCCTGCTGCGCTTCGGCGGGGCCCTGGTGCCCTTTGCCAACACCATACCGAGGAACTCGGGGCTGTACAGGCTCATGTCCACTAATCCTAATGACAAATAATAAGGCACGGGAATCGCGTCTCACGATGAGACGCGATTCCCGCTTTATCTGTTCAGGGGGGTGATCGAGTATTTGAAAGACATACGGGAACGGACAAGAGACGAGACAATCAAGATAAAGGGCAGGGCTAAGACGGCTCCTGCTTTGAGCCGTCCGATGATGCTCAAGCTCGGGAGGGAGCTTATTAAGCAGCGGGACCGTGACACCGGCGGCAGTGTGGATGCCGCACCCGAGGCTCAGGCCGTAGAGCAGACGGAGGGACAGGCTTTTGGTGTTGTTGAGAGTGTCAGGGGCTTTTCAAAAGCCATTGTGCGTTATGGGAAAAAACAGCAGAGGATAAAGGAACGAAAGAAAGTGCCAGCCTTTGAGGCTCCGCGTGCGGATACGGGTACAGAGCAGATACGTCCTGTTACAGTTAAGGAAAAACCGGAGCAGGCCGTCAGTCATGGGGAAACGCCCGCACCGACGCCGCGCCCTCTCAAGGAGCGTATGCGGCAGAGCGCCATCAAGGACAGGCAATCCCAGCGCATGGAGATACGCCAGAGGACGGATACTCCGAAAGAGCGTCCGTCCTCAATGCCCTTGCGCACAAAGACGGAGGGTAAGAATACACTTCCTAAAATCGCCCCGCCGACGCCCCAGGAGCGTATGAAGCAAAAGGCCGTGTCCGAGCTTCGGGCACGGCGTATTCGTGACAGGCGCATTGCGGATACTCCGCGCGCAGAGCCGACGGAGCTGCCTGTTTATTCCACGGATACAAAGACTGTTTATCCCGACAGCAAGAGCAAAACCGCAACCGCGATCAAGGAGCGCCATCGGCGCTCCTTTTCTGTTAAAGAGAAGTCCACAAGCTGTACGGCTGTTCCGAAAACACGCAAGACTGCTCCTGCAAAAAAGCCTGCGCTTACGGCTCCGAAAGCCGCCGCGCTCCCACGGGAGCAGGCACGGCGGCACGTTCAGCACAATGCCCAGCGTAAGCTGCTGCGGCAATCCGCGAACGGAGCCAGGACCGCGGCGGGCTTTGCGCGGAAAGCGGCTACCGCTGCCGGCAAGGCCGTATCCGCCGGTATAAGCGCCCTTGCCGGGCTCTTAGGCAGCACGGTTTTAGTTGCCGTTATCTGCGTACTCGTTGTAATAGGCGGTATTATGGCCTCACCATTCGGCATCCTCTTTTCCAACGAGCCCTCGCCCAACGCCATGCCCCTCAATGTAGCCATAGGAAACCTCAACATGGAGCTGTCCAATATGCTTGAGGATTTGCAGGACGGGGACTATGACGGCATCGACGTGCAGGGCCAGGGCCCAGACTGGCGGGAGGTCGTGGCGGTATTCGCCGTAAAAACAGCGGGAGCCGCCGACGGCGTGGACGTGGCAGCGCTCACGCCCGACCGTTTTGCGCGCCTGCGGGCGGTGTTCTGGGATATGTGCCTCGTTGACTCGTGGGTGGAGAGCATAGACCACGGCGACAGCGACCCCGACGACGGCGTTGACGATAGCTGGACGGAGTACATACTGCACATCACCGTCACGGCCAAAACCGCGGAGGACATGCGCGCGGAGTACGCCTTTACCGAGCAGCAGAACGGGGCTTTGACGGAGCTGCTCGACGAGCTGGAGGCTATGGAGCTGCTTATTACGGACCTGAGCTCCTGCGACGAGCAGGCGCGTGAGCTTTTAAAGGGGCTGCCCGACGACCTCTCGCCCGAGCGCCGCGCGGTTGTGGAGACGGCATGTACGCTTGTGGGAAAAGTGAGCTACTTCTGGGGAGGAAAGTCCTGTGTCATAGGCTGGGACGAGCGATGGGGAACCATCCGCAAGGTGACCTCGCCCGGCAGCTACACCACGGGGACGTACCTGCCCTACGGCCTCGACTGCTCGGGATTCGTGGACTGGGTATTTTACAACGTATCGGACGGTGAATACATCATAGGGCACGGAGGCGGCGCGCAGGCGCAGCACCGCTATTGCGAGGATATCTCGTGGGACGAGGACGGCGAGCTGCTGATCGTTCACTGTGCCAGCGGGGTCGTTATTACGGGTGCCGACGGCTTCGTGAGCATCGGCAGGCCCGAGTTTTACGGGGAATGATGCGGCGGGGTTTCGCGTCTCAGCGTGAGACCGATTAACCGCACCTGTTCCAGCGCAAAAAGGAAAATAGTATCAGTAAAGGCAACTGCGCTCGCATAATCTATTTATATTTCTGAAATACGTAATAATATATTTAACAGAAATTATTCTGCTCTTGTTGTTTATTTTCTGCGGAGAGACTATAATGGAACTGGATTTTAAGGAAATCGGGCGCAGCGTCGTATGTGCTTTTGCCAACCTTCAGGCATCTAAGATACGCATATTAGTGTTGGCAAAAGCGTATTGCCAATGCTATAATTTAAGACATATTTAACCTATACGGCGACAGGGAGGTCAACGCATTGCGCGACATGGATTACTCCGGAATTGATTTAGGCCAAATTCAAACATTTCTAACAGTCGCTCAGCACGAAAACTTTTCATCGGCGGCAGAAGCTCTGTGCATTACTCAGCCGGTTGCCAGCAAGAGAGTTGCGGCGCTTGAAAACCGGATTGGCATTCTGCTTTTTATCAGATGGAAGAGAACCATCCGCCTTACCCCTGCCGGCAAAATACTGTACTCGTCCTGGAGCAAGGCTCTTCAGGATTTTACAGAGCCGATTAACAGGGCAAAAAACTGTCAGTTTGGATACGGTCAGCCGCTGGTCATTGGATACTATGGAAGTACTTTTTATTATAAAGTCGGAGCATCGTTTCAGCAAAACTATCCAGGGACGGTTATCAGCTTTATCCGTCTGCATCCGCAGGATATGAAAAGCGCCCTGCTCAGCGGACAGGTTGACTTTGTTTTTTATGGCAGCTTTGCGGAAAACGATTTGAACGTATCCCCACTGAAATGTGTAAATTTAGCCACTTATGACAAAGAGCTGTGGTGCCGTGCCGGAAATCGGTTTTCCCAGGGCGAATACGTGAGTATGGACGAGCTCAGGGAAGAAAATTTTGTAATATTAGATCCATACAAGCATGCCGCATGGGCAGAACAGTTTAACAGCATGTGCAGCAGAGCGGGTTTTGTTCCCAAAATTGCCGCAAGTGTTGATGACATTCTTTCCTTGCCTATGAACCTTTCCACTGATGATCGTATTTTCATCGCGGATGGGGGAGTGGATATAAACGCAGGGGAATACAATCTTGCTAAAGTGAAGATTGCCAACGAAACCAGCGGGACCGTTTTGGCATGGAATTCCCAGCATGAGAAACCGGAATACTTTCAGTTCCTGGACGTAAGCCAGAAATTCTTTTCCAATAAATACTCATAATTTGCTGTCAGTATAAAACAGCGGTAGTGTTTGTCAAAGAATGAAACACTGCCGCTGTTTTTTGAGATATATTATTTTGAGGAATACATACACTACTTTTCTGAATTTCCCTTCTCCCTCATAATACGCTACAATTTAATCAAAAGGTCCAAAATATCAGTTTTATCAGGGAGGAGAGTTGATAATATTGACCCCAGCAGCAATGGACGCATACAAAGCGCGAACCGAACGAATTGAAGCCGCAATTTCTCTCAGGGAGGCAGACCGTGTACCATTCGCCCCAAAGCTGGGTACGTTTGTTGCCGAGTCCTACGGTCTGAATAACTACGATTTTATGAAGGATGTCCGAAATCTGGCGCCATGCATGAAAAAATTCCTCAGCGAGTTTTCTCCGGATTTGGTATGGCCAATCGCTACATACCCGCTGGATGCCTGTGAAATTCTTCAGACAGAGTATCTTCGCTATCCCGGCATCAGACATAATCTTCCGCTGACATCACCATTTCAGGTAGTGGACGGCACTTATATGGAGGATGACGAGTTTGATGAATTTCTTCAGGATCCTACTTATTTTTTGATTTCAAAAGTTTTTCCGCGCAAAAACAAAAGCATGGCGGCCATCAGCAAAATTTACCCCAGGGAGATATACGACCAGACGATCATGGCCGAGCTTGGGGCTTTCGGCGACCCTGATGTTCAGGATGCGCTCCGCAAGCTTATGCTGGTCGGCGATATCGCCGTAAAGCGCAGGTCAGAGATGAAATTTATTTCCGATATGGTCGGAGACATGGGCTTTCCTATGCGCGGAGGAGCTATTCTTACTCCTTTCGATGTATATGCGGACAGCCTGCGCGGTTTCGTACAGTCCCTCATGGATGTGATTGAATACCCCGATGAAACGCTGGCCGTAGTGGAACGCATAGACGCTATGAATACTGACCGCGCTGTCGCCAATGCCAAAGCCAGGGGAGATAAAAGCATATTTATCCCGCTGCACGCCGGCGGTGATGATTTCATGAGCCCTGACAACTACGCGAGGTTCTATTGGCCGTGGCTCAAAAAACTCATTACAAAGCTTGTCAATGCGGGGATTACTCCAATGGTTTTCTGCGAGGGGAAATATAACACCAAGCTTGAATTCCTGACCGACGTGCCAAAGGGCAAAGTTGTATATATGTTTGAGCAGATTGATCTCAAACGCGCGAAAGGAATTCTCGGCGGAACTGCCTGCATCTGCGGAAATTTCCCCAGCACGCTGCTCACGATGGGCAGCAAGCAGCAGATTATTGACGAAACCAAACGCATTCTCGATATAGGCGCTCCCGGCGGCGGTTTTATAATGGACTGCTCTATAATTCTTGATACCGCTAATCTTGAGAATTTCAAGGTATGGCAGGAAGCGACATTTGAATATGGGAAATATTAAAGAAAAAATTAACAGAGAAAGGAAGAACACTATGAAGAAGATTACAAAAGCGCTGTCTCTTTGCCTGCTCGTAAGCATAATTTTGGGCATATTCTGCGCATGTGGCGAAAGCAAAAAAGGAAACGATGTTCTTGAACTCAAGCTTTCGCACAATAATGCCTCTACAACCGCTACCGGCAAGGAAATACAAAAATGGGCCGATCGAATATATGAGGAGTCCGGCGGAACCATCAAAATAACCGTTTACCCCAGTGATACCCTTGGCGCGTCCAACACATTCCTCGATATGCTCGATACCGGTGTCACCGATTTGCAGTGGGCATCCACAGTCTTTTGCCCCGATCAGTTTTACTATCTGGACGCTTTTTATCTCCCGATGATTGGCGTTTCCAGCTGCGAAGCAGGCATGAACGCATTCTGGGATGTTTATGAGCAGTATCCTCAGGTTTTCGATGAGGAGTTCAAGGATTATATGCCCCTGATCATGTATTCCTCAGGCTCCGGCGTCATCGGCTCCAACAAGCCCATCCACTCCGTTGGGGATACAAATGGACTTGTTATTCGTACTGCCGGAGGCACCTGCACCGATTTGTGTACTGCCATTGGCGCCAGCCCTGTGTCTATGGGGCCGGGAGATGTTTACACATCCATGGAAAAGAATGTCGTTGACGGATACATGTTTGAGTGGCCCGGCCTGGATTCTTTCAAGCTTCAGGATGTTACCAACTACTACATTGACGACGATATTTTCAGAACTGTCCTGTGCATTTGGATTACACGCGAGAAGTGGAATTCTTTCACCGATGATCAGAGGGCCGTTTTTGAAAAATGCTCTTTGCGTGAAGGCTCCCAGCATTTCGCCGATATGTATCAGGCGCAGAGCGATGCGACCGTGGACGGTATCCTTGCCGCAGGTCAGCAGATTTACTACCCTAACGAAGCCGAGCATGAGGGATTTGTATCTGCCGCTGAAAAGGTATGGAAAATCTGGGCAGAGCGCACAACCGTCCTCGGCGGTGTGGATCCCATGGATTATCTTGAAAACGTAAGAGACACCCTTGCAAAATACGAATAAATTATCCGCGGCCCAGTGACGCCCGCCGACAAAAGCGGGTGTCACTGAGACTTATACGAAAGGGTGATTTTTAATATGTCTACAGCCTTAATATGCCTTATTTGCCTGATCCTGCTGTTCGTTTTGCTGGCAATGGGCGTTCATGTCGGCTTTGCACTTTTTTTCGTCGGCTTTGTTGGTTTTTGGTGGTGTGTTGATTTCAAAAGCGCAATCGGAACCCTTGGAACCGCTACATTTACAAATGCCTCAAACTATACTTTCTCTGTTATTCCGCTGTTTGTTTTGATGGGCAACTATGCTTTCGCGTCAGGGATATCAAACGGTTTGTTCGACTTTGGAAACAAATGGCTGAACCGGCTTCCAGGCGGCCTTGCCTGCTCCACCGTTGTCGTATGCGCCGCATTTGGAGCCATTTGCGGCTCGGCTCAGGCCACAACCGCCACTATGGGTACAGTTGCTTTGCCTGAAATGAGGAAGTATGGATACAGAGACAGCCTTTCCTGCGGCTGCATAGCAGCCGGCGGTACTCTTGGTTTCCTCATTCCTCCCAGCTCTGCCTTCATCGTTTACGGTATTTGCTCTGAGAATTCTATTGGCAGTCTGTTCGCCGCAGGTGTCGTGCCGGGAATATTGCTCGCCCTCTTGTGGGTTATTACAATCGTTATACAGGTGAAGCTAAATCCTTCACTGTGTGAGCCCTCTAAAAAATACACATGGAGAGAAAGAATTATATCGGTAAAAAATGTTATTCCAATTATTATCCTCTTCGGCTTGGTTATGGGCGGTATTTTTGGCGGTATTTTCTCCACCAGTGAAGCTGCTGTTGCCGGATCTTTCCTTGCGTTCATTTTTATGGTGATTAACAGAAAACTGAACAAGGAAAATCTCTCTACTGCGCTTATGTCCTCTGTTTCTGCATTTGGCATGTCTTTCCTGTTGATTGTCGGTGCGGGTATATTCGGAAATTTTTTAA
Organism: uncultured Eubacteriales bacterium; assembly: GCA_949744025.1. Classification (GTDB taxonomy): domain Bacteria; phylum Bacillota; class Clostridia; order Oscillospirales; family Oscillospiraceae; genus JAMPGF01. Next base: position 3,392 of record CATJWA010000242.1, on the reverse strand, counting down.
CCGTCTCCGGTGTCCCCGCTATGCTTTCTTCGTTCGTTGCGGGATTGAACATATCCAGGTATATCATTCTGGCAATCATTGTTATTATATATGCGTTTCTGGGCTGCATAATGGAAGGCGCCGCAATGGTTCTCATAACGGTTCCCATTTTCTATCCCATAATTACAAGCCTTGGTTTCAACGGTATTTGGTTTGGTGTTTTGATCGTTCTTGTAACTCAGCTCGGCCAAATAACTCCCCCCGTCGGACTCTGCGCGTATGTTATTGCCGGCGTGGCCGGAGATATCCCGCTGCAGACGGTATTCAAAGGCATTGTGCCGTATATTGTGGGTATTGTTATTACCATAGTTGCGATAACTGTATTCCCACAGATTGCGCTGTGGCTTCCCAGCCTGATGGCCCCATAAAGCAGGAGGTATATCATGAAAAAACTATACTCTGTTATTGTAAAGCTGAGCAGACATCTCGGAAAACTGTCCGCATTTCTGCTTTTTATATGGGTATTTTTCATCACCGTGGATATTATTCTGCGTTTCGCGTTTAAAACTCCAATCAAGGGTACTGTCGAGCTGACTGAGCTGTGGCTGAGCGTTATTGTCTTTGCCTCATTTCCTCTGGTACAGACTCAAAAGGCACATGTCGGGGTCATAATGGCGGTAAAAGCTCTTCCGGAGCGCCTTTCCATGGCGGTTTACTCCATAGCCAATTTGATATGCAGCGTAACCTGTGCCCTTGTCACTTATGCCGCGGCACAGCAGGCTATACGCAGCTTTAAAAGGAACATGATTACTGATGTTCTCCGCATCAGTAAGTATCCGTTTTATATATTTGAAGCTGTTTGCATGGCGGTATTCTGTCTGCTTTTACTGGCCGAAACCATATACTGCGTCTATGCCATATTTGATAAGGATGCGGCAAAGGAAATCCGAGGCCAATGGGTTTAAAAGTAACACTCGCAGGCAAAGCAAAGGCAAGCCTACATAGGCAACAACATAGGGGCCTATCTTCTGGCGGCGCTGTACAACACCGTCAGAAGATAGGCCTTTTCTATTCCGCAGCCGTCAGGCGGATTATGGGTAACTGCAGCAACAAGCATGTCGTTATTTCAATTTCAAGTCTGATTCGGTGCAGAGAAGGCGATAAGCTCGAGCTGCTCCTTGGATAAATATTTAAGCATAAGCTCCGCCTCCTGCTCGGACGAACGGTGCAGAAAGCTTAAAAATACCGCCGCGGAGTGTGTGCGCGTACGTTCGGGCAGATAGGCCACGCCTATCTCAGCAAGGGGAAAATCAGCGTCTAAAAGCGGCAGAAGCTTTAGATGGTGGCTGGGAAAATGGGTGTATATTTTCACAAAGTGGGCCAGCGGAATCAGTGAAACTCCCGTTTCCGCCTCCAGCAGATTGAACAGAATATAGCCGTTTTCAACCTCATGGCTGACCCGCGGAACGAAGCCCGCGCGCTTGCAGAGCTTTTCCAGATGCCTGCGGTTCAAGCGGGCATTTTCGCACACAAAAGACTGCTCCATAGCGTCTGAAAGGTATACCCCCGATTTCCCTGCCAGCGGGTTATTTCGGTGGCAGATCAACACATAAGGGCAGTTGGACAGTAAATCATACTTGATCCTGGGATTGTCAATCGCGTGCGCGCATATAGCAAAATCAAGATTCTGCCGCAGCAGCTGCGTTTCAATTTCGGATATGGAGCAGGAAAATTGCCGGATACCGATCTCAGGATACATAGGTGAAAATTCCTTCAGACGGTCAACGAGAAAATCTTCTATGGAGCAGGCAATGGACAGAATATTCTGATCCTTTGAATACAGCCGGCGCACAGCCTCGGTTCCCTGCTCAAGCTGGTCAAAGGCCAAATTGACATTGGCCAGAAAAAGCTGGCCGTAGGTGTTCAGCACGATTTTTCCTTTTCGGCGCTCAAACAGAGGCACGCCAAGCTCATCCTCCAGTCTGGAAATGCAGCGGCTGAGCCCGGGCTGGGTAATATAAAGTTCCCGTGCCGCCTGGGACATGTTTCCGTGCCGGGCAACGGCGCGAAAATAATTAAGCTGTAAAAAATCCATCACGGGCGTCCCCCTTTACGGACAATTATACGGTCGGCCCGGGGAAAAGTAAAGAGCGCAGGCCGATTTGATTATGCTTTTGAGTTATACACGTATGATGAACGGGTATTTTGTGACGGCGCCCGCTTGTGATATGCTGTGACCAAAGGAGACTGATCACCTCTGTGAAAATCCGCTGAAACCGCCCGCGCGGTATGCGCGGCGGCAAGCCCACGGCCGTGACAAAATAAATATTGTTGGAGGAATTGCCATGTCAAACCGCAAATTGGTCGCCGATTTTTTTGAGGAGTTTTTCAATCAGCACGATTTTTCAGCAATCGACAGGTATATGAGTCCGCACTATATTCAGCACGACTGGGATGTACCCACCGGACGGGATGGCTTTCGTGAGCATTTCAAACATGTGTTTGCCATGTTCCCCAACTTCCGCGTCAATGTCAAGCATATCGTCTCGGACGGGGATATGCTGGTATTGCACGGATACGGCGTGACCGACCCAGGAAAAATCGAGGTGCTTGTCGCCGACGTTTACCGCGTGGAGGACAGTATGCTGGCCGAGCATTGGGGCGTTATTCAGCCTCTGCCCCCCGAGCAGTTCGGCAATCCGTGCCTGATGTAAGGGCACGGCACGGAGGGACATAAGATGATGAACAAAAAGCAGAATTTTATTTTCACCTATCTGCTGATGAACACAATTATGTGCGTGTGCATGGCGCTGACCGCGCTGCTGGTGAACGTGGGCTTTCTGACGCTGCCGATGTTCGCCGTCACGCTGCTCGAGGCGCTGGTGATATGCAATCTGTGCACGCTTGTTCTGCGCATTCCCACGCTGAGCTTCAAGGGGGCGATGGCTCTGTCAAAGGGCCGGCCGGGCTCGCCGGCCTTTACCGTCTGGAACGGGCTTTTCAACGCCACGCTCAACACAATCTGCATGAATACCTTTATGACGCTTATAAACGTGGGCTTCACACCGGCTTTCTTCCCCGCCTGGCTTCACGGCTTTCCGGCTCTGGAGTTAGTGGCGATAATAGTGTCCTTTGCCGTGGCCCCCATAGCGATGAAGCTTGCAATGTCTGCCGGCGCTGACAAGCCGGTCTGAGAAGAAGGAGAAAAAATGGAGAAAAAGAAAATTCGGCAGGAGATATATCACAGCGACGACCTGGTGGTCCAGCGCAAAAAACGTGCTCAGGCCGTCAAAATTCCCTACGGAGAGGAAGTGATGGGCCGCCTTTTCGACGGCTATCCCGAGATTATCAAGGGCGAGGAGACGCAGCCGACCTACAGGGTGAAGCTGGAAAAGGACGTCAGGGTGCCCATG
>CATJWA010000241.1 GCA_949744025.1 uncultured Eubacteriales bacterium | reverse complement strand
GAGGGTCCACCCGTTCCCATTCCGAACACGGCAGTTAAGCTCACCAGTGCCGACAATACTTGTCTGGAGACGGACTGGAAAGATAGGTCAATGCCAACACAAGGCCCTTGACAAATGTCAGGGGCCGTTTTTTATTTTAAAATTCTTTTCAGAAGCTTGCAATTATGATGCCTTTTGCGTTTATCCTTGTTCGCGCAATGTAAAATATCTCTCCACTCGTTTGGAGAGACGCACATTAGCCTGTCAAGGACGTGATTGGGGAATGATTGGGAAAAAGGCCGCGTTGATTTTGGTTCTTTCTGCCGTGCTGCTGTCAGCCTGCGCGGGACCGGAGGACATTCTGTCCGCTAACGTGCCCGAGCAGAACGAAGGGGCCCTTCAGACCGCGGCGGCAGGCGCGGACCGGCTCGAAGCCATGTACAGCAGCTATGAAGCGGCGCTTAGCATATTCTATTACGAAAAGGTTCTTCCGGACGGCACTTACCTTGACAGCGAGGATTACGGCATGGACGGCAATGCATTCGCAGTGTTTGACATTGACGGCGACGGCATGGACGAGCTTATAATCGAGTACAGCAGCACAAGCATAGCCAATATGATTGAGCTGATATACGGCTATGACGCTGAAACCGGGGAGCTGTATGAGGAATTTATGCGTTTTCCCAATCTGTTTTACTATGACAACGGAATTATCAAGGCATTTTTTTCACGTAACCAGGGGCTCGCCGGCCGCTTTTGGCCATATTACCTATATGAATATGACCCGGCGCAGGACCGGTATGAATGTGTGGCCATGGTGGACGCCTGGGACGGCAGCATTTACGGCGTAGATTACAGCGGCAAGCCTTTTCCGGGGGAGATTGATGTAAGCGGGGAGGGAATTGTCTATTACCTGAGCGGTGCGGATGAAAAGACGTTAAACGAGCCCGTGGACAGGAACGAGTATGAGCGCTGGCTTGACGGCTACGTCGGGGACGCTAAGGAACTTACGGTGCCGATGGTTCCGCTTACGCCGGAGAATATTGCCGAGGGCGCGCGCGGAACATCCGGTCTGCGGCTTAAGAGCGACGGCAGTGCGGAGCGAAATTTTTATTCTGCGGCCACAAGCCTGAGCAAAGCGGAGGTGGAGCGCATGGCGCTCGAGGTTCGGGGGAGCATACTTGCGCGCGACTGGGAGACGCTGGCGCAATATGTTGATTTTCCGGTGATGGTGAACGGCGAGGAATGCCCGAACAGCGCTGCGTTGGAGGATTTGGCGGCGGGGCTGATGGAAGGAGATACTTTTGCCGGGGCCCTCATCTCGGAGACCTGCGAGGAAATGCCGGTCAGCCGCACGGGGATAATAATGGCCGGCGGCTGCATTCATCTCTCAGAAACGGAGGCCGGTGAGCTGCGTGTAACGGCAATCAACATGCCGGCGTGAAAGCGTCTGAAAATCACCCGTGCCGAGGATAACAAGCAGCCCCCGCCGCTTTCGCGGCGGGGGCAAATCCTATTCATCCAAAAGCTCAGGGAAAATCCTGGTGTCGCCTCGGTAAACGGCAAGAACATTATAACGCAGATACAGCGTCACGTCTCGGTTCCTGATTCCCGTCACTATCCCT
>CATJWA010000240.1 GCA_949744025.1 uncultured Eubacteriales bacterium | reverse complement strand
AGGTGCAGATATGATTGTCGGCTCGCTGATAAAAAACCCCGGCGGCGGCCTGTCCCCCATCGGCGGCTACATATGCGGCACTCAGCAATGTGTTGACCGCTGCGCCTACCGTCTTTCCGCCCCCGGCCTCGGCCAGGAGGTCGGCGCGAGCCTTGACGTTAAAAAATCCATGTATCAGGGTCTTTTCATGGCCCCTGTAACCGTCTCCGGCGCACTCAAGGGCGCCATATTCGCCGCGCGGCTGTACGAATCCCTCGGCTTTAGTGTGATTCCCGACGGCACGGAGAGCCGCCATGATATCATTCAGGCCGTTGAGCTCGGCTCACCGGAGCGTCTTGTCGCCTTCTGCGAGGGCATACAGGCCGCCGCGCCCGTGGACAGCTATGTCCGCCCCGTTCCCGCGCCGATGCCCGGCTATGATTCCGACGTCATCATGGCCGCCGGCGCCTTTGTGCAGGGCAGCTCTATTGAGCTGTCCGCGGACGCGCCAATGCGTGAGCCCTATTCCGTCTATTTTCAGGGCGGACTGACCTGGTATCACGCGAAATTGGGGATAATCATGTCCCTGCAAAAAATGTATGAGAAGGGTTTGGTAAAAATAAAATGATGTGGTTTTGGCTTTCTCTCACCGCTCTTGTGTTCTGGAGCGGTTCGGATTTATTTTCCAAAATAGGCTGCGCCGACGCGCGAGACAAATACAGCCACCTGAAAATGGTCATGGCCGTCGGCGTGGTCATGGGCCTGCACGCCTGTTACGAGATTTTTATCGGCGGCACGGAAATTTCACTGTCCATCATGCTGACCTATCTGCCAGTGTCCATGCTGTACATACTGTCCATGGCCATGGGCTATCTCGGACTGCGCTATATTGAGCTGTCCATCTCCTCGCCCATCTGCAACTCCTCCGGCGCAATCGTTGCCGTGCTGTGTCTGGCAATAGACGGTATTGACAGCATCGTGCCGCTTCAGCTTGTCGCCACGGCCTGCGTGTGCATCGGCGTCGTCGCCCTCGGCATAGTCGAGGCCCATGAGGACGAGGAGCTACGCCGCGCGCGACAGGAGGCATCCAATCACCGTTATACCAAGTCGTGGCTCGCCCTCGCCCTGCCGGTCATGTACTGCCTGCTTGACGCGCTCGGTACCTTTGCAGACAACCGCGTTCTCGAAGTTCTGAACGAGGATTCCGCAAATGTCGCCTATGAGCTGACCTTTCTCGTCTGCGGCGTGCTGTGCTTTATTTACACGGTCATAATCAAAAAGGACAAGCTTGTTCCGAAAATGGAAGCCCCGAAATACGTCGGCGCCGTGTTCGAGACCGCCGGCCAGTTCGCCTACATCTACGCCATAGCCGACACGCAGCACGTTGCCATGGCCGCTCCGATAATCTCCGCCTACTGCGTGGCCTCAGTGCTCTGGAGCCGCATTTTTCTCAAGGAAAAGCTCTCCTGGAAGCATTACGCGGCTATTTTCGTAGTTGTTATCGGCATTGTAATTCTGGGCATTTGCGATGAATAAATGATTTAGACGGTGCAGCAATAGCTGCACCGTCTATTAACTAACCATTGTAAAATTTGTTTAATTGACCTCAGCCTCAGCAGCAGCCAAACTCGGATTCATATCTGCTCACTTCGTCCGCAAACAGCTCCAGCGCATGTTCAGGCTCAACTCCGAAGGAGTAGTAATACGGAATATGGTTGCCGCCCGGTACAAGTACGCTCAGGGATTGGCGGATGATTGCCCGTTTTTCCTCGTCGCCTACGTCCTTGCGAAGAATACGCTGACCGTCATATCCTCCGCGAATGACCAGCTTATCCCCCCAGTTGGATTTTATCATGCGTATATCATTCGCAGGATATTGCAGGGTCTGTATGGAGTCGATTCCAAGCTCCTCCACCAACGAGCCGACTACCTCCTGAATATGCCCGCAGGAATGCATCTCAAAGAGCATGCCAAGCCGGTGGCACTCATCAACCACTTTTTTCAGCTCGGGCTTTATCAGCTCATGCCACACCTCGGGACTGAAGAACATGTTTTGCTCCATACCCCAGTCGTCATGAAAAACAATAAAGTCAGGATTGAAATATTCCTTCGCTATTCTCAGACACTTGAACTTGTAGCGCGTTATTTCGGAAAACATGTCCTTTATCGCCTCTATGACCTCATCCTCATCGTCATAGAGCGTGCACAGGGCGTTTTCAAAGCCCATAAGGGAATGCATTCTCTCAAAGTGGCCCTCGAGAAATATCAGCCCTCCCATCTGCGTCTCTCTGTTCCAGTGGGCGCTGCGCGTCTTTGACATAGCCTCCCAGTCGTAGGCCGTCTCAGGGTCGGGAATTTTCACCTGCTCGCGCCATCGGGTGATATCGCTGACCACAGGCGGGACCTTTTCGTCCACCATTTGCCCGTGGAACTGAATGGGAATCCACCGCACGCCCCACAGGTCACGCTCAGGCTCCGTGCTTGTGCTCCAGTCTCCCGGGAACATCATAAACGCCGTGTCCGCCATTGTGGGAAGCCTCTGCGGTTTTTCGTGGCGGAAGATAGCAAAAAGATTTTCACGTCCGTTGATAGTCTCTGCCATTATGCTCTCCTTTCATAGAAAAGTCTCTCAGTCATCCTGCGCAATATCGGCGCTGAGCTTACGCTGAGATTTTGGAATTACCTCGTCTATAGGCTCCTTATCCAGCGCCGCGCAAAGGAACCACACAACCGTACAAAGCGGCCACTCCACATAAATGGCGTTGGGTATTGCCGCTTTTACAGAGGGAATAAAGAGCCAGATAAAGAAAAATATGTACGCGACTGCCTGCGTGATAAGAGCGCTGCGCTTTTTAATGAGCTTTGGGAAATACAGGAAGCTTATCATCATCCAGAAAAAAGCGGGGGTTATGCACAGCACCGTGATTATGGTCGCAATCATTCCCGTTGCCTTAAATGCCAGAAACATAGTGATGATAACAAGAATGAAAAGGACGATGCGCGTCTCGTTCTGCTGCTTTTTCTTTGCGGCTATAGAATCGCTTTCAACCTTCCCCTTTTTGAAAGGGACGAGGATATCATAGCAGATAAGCTGCACTGAGCTCATAAGCAGCGCAACGCCGGTGGAAACGGTAGCGGCCCACAGGCCTGCCATTCCGAGCGCGGACACCGAGGACGGAAGCGCCATAATTACCGTGGCCATCGCCTGCGCGGATGGGACATCGGGGAAATTGACCTTGGCAACAAGGCCGATGATAATGGAAATAACAGCGATGGGCAGGCAAAGCAGCGCTCCCAGAACAATACCGTTGCGTGCGGCTTTCTCCGTCTTAGCCGCGGCTACAGCCATGGTGTTCGACTGCGTCGTGATGCGGTTGCCGGGCTCAGACACAAGGTAGCTCAGGCATACGCCGATTCCAAGCCCGCCCGTCAGACTCATCCAACTGCCGCCCGCCGTTGTGGACTGCGTCTGAGCCACGACGTCCATACCTGACATAAGCGCGTCCCAGCCGCCGTACTGAACAACGGCGACGATTCCGCAGACGATAAAGCCTATATAAATAACCACCACGTTGATAAGGTTTGCCAGGCTTGTGCCGAGCAGCCCGCCGACAAGGCACACGAAACCGAAAGCCACCGCAGAAATAACAAGCCCTGCTTCATAGGAGATTACTCCCGGGAACATGGAAGCGAGCATGGCCCCACCGGTGACGTACTGGAGGCAGGCAACTCCGAGTATGATAATAAGCTGTCCCACAACCATAAGATAACGGCTGGGACCTCCGCAGTAATCTGCCACCATCTCGGCATTCGTTGAATATCCCAGCCGGCGCATACGTTTTGCACCGACAATGCCGAGGAATATAAGTCCGAGAGCCGAGGCAAAGCCGTACCATATTGAGGAAATGCCTGCGGTCTGAACAAGCTGGGCAAGTCCCGTGGTATTGGAGCCGCCTATGCTGCCGCCGGCGGTAAGTACGGCGACAAGAATCATAGGAAGATTTTTTCCCGCCATGAGGAAGTTGCCCTTTCCTCCTCTGGCAACCGTCTCATTCTGCTTCTTCTGCGCGTATGCGCTGATACCGAACAGAAGTACAAGATAGATGATAGTGATAATTGCTACTAACATTTTTCTCTCCCCTTTCTTTTTTACCGCGGCGCTTACTCTGTATATGCGCCGCAATAAAATAATAGCATTTCAGGCATTTTCGGGTCATCGTTGTGAAATTAAAAATATTGGGAGAAAAAAATGCGTATTAACGAGCCCAAAAGGCTTGCAAGCAAAAGAAAGCACTCCCGCTATCCCTCAATTCGCTTAAGCTATTTCAGCCTACTGTCGTTTTGCTGAATAATAATGTCAAAATTTTGCCTATCGACGGTTTTAACCCCCGGTATTGCAAACAAAACTGAGAAATGATAAAATTTCTATGGCAATATCGGCGATTAAATGTGCATTTTATATACCAGCATAATGGGAAAGGGATAGCTATGGAGTATACCAGCAACATTGTTCTCAGCCTGCTGCTGCCTTATCGTGGGAAGCCGTATATAAAAACTACAGAAAAGAAGGCTTATCGCTGGGCCGCTCTCCTTCCGGATAACAGCAATGAAATGGAGGAGGACATGCTCTATGTCTGCCGTCTGTCCGAGGCAATGGCCCGCAACCGCGAGCATCCGAGCTGCCATTTCGTGTGTATATGCGACCGGTATCTCAGCGAGGATGAGCGCGAGGATGCCGAGGCTATGAATAACCTTATTCTTGTCGAGGAAAACCGCAGCGTCTCATGGCTGCTCAATAAAATACAGAACCGTTTTTTGGAGCTTGACCGCTGGGAAAAGGATATGAAGGACGTTCTGCTCTCCGGCGGGGGCTATCAGGACCTTCTGGACGTAAGCGAGCATTATCTGAAAAACGCCCTTTTTGTTCTCGACAGCGCATACAGACTGCTCGCTTACAGCAAAACCTATAAAAGCTCTGACCCGCTGAACATGTCCCTCTATGAAAACGGCTGCTATACGTCTACCAATATGCAGCGCTTTTATGACTATAATCACGTAGGACAATATTTCAGTGCAACGGGCATTACCAAGGGCAATCCCGGGGAGATTGCTCAGTTTGAGAGTCTGAGCAAATGGTGCTGGTATGACGGCACGCCGCTGATAAAGACAGTGGAGGTTTTTTGCAATTCACCCATTTATGTGGAGAGCGCGGAGCTGTTTGACCTGCTCATGCACTATATCAATATCTGCTTTCTCAAGGAACAAAAGAGTATTCAGAGCTCCGGGCGGGCATACGGCCACTTTATGCGCGACATGATATACAACGGTCTGAGCGACATAGACCAGATAGCTAAATGCGCCAAGCAGACAGGCTTTCCCATTGTCGGGAATTTTGACGCCTACCGCATTATCTTTCGCGATGAAAACAAGGTCCTCCCCGGACAGTTCGTGCAGGAAATTTCCGCCCTTCTGCCCTGCTCCAAAACCATATGCAAAGACTTTGAGGGCAGTATTCTCAATATCTATTCGTCTCCCGGCATCGAGGAGGCGTCCAAGAGAAATATCGGCATAATTCTCCCCGTTGTGGAGGAGCACGGCGGCATGATAGGCGTCAGCGCCCCCTTCACCCGGCTCAGCGGCTTGAGCCACGCCTGTACTCAGGCAGCCATCGCCCTGCAATACGGACGGCGCAGCTACCGCTATACTCCGCTTCCTGACAAGCTCTCACCCGGCATATACTACTACGACTCCATACAGATATACCATATGCTGCATACATGCTCCAACGGACCATTCGACTTTTTCCGCAGCAATCCGTACCTGAACAAGCTGAACGAATTGACGGAGTATGACCGCGAGCATGAAAGCGGCCTTGCAGAAATTTTGTTCTGGTATCTTTATTACGAACGCCGTGCCACCGAAACAGGAAAGAAGCTGCACATGCACAGGAATACTGTCATGTATCATATTCAGCACATCAATGACATACTGAATATGGATTTTGACGATTATATAACGCGTATGCAGATGATGCTTGCCTACCATTATGTCGAGATGAGCGCGGCCAAAATGGATAACTCCCCCGTCGAGAACGAATAGCAAAAAAGTCATTTAAAAGTGTCAAAATAAGCAGACCGGAGGATTTCTTTAAAGAAGTCCTCCGGTCTGCTTTTCTTTCTTCACATATACCGACGCAAAAAAGCGTCCGCCAGCTCCGGCCACGAGCGCGCCGGAAAATCCTGCGACAGCGCCGCGGCGTGCGGTCCGCCGGAGAATACATGCACCTCATGCGGCGCCCCCTGCGCCGACAGCGCCTGCGCCATATCATAGGACTGCTGCACGGATACAACCGCGTCGTCCGCCGTGTGCCATATAAAGGTCGGCGGCGTACTTCTTGACACATGATAACGCGCGTTGTAGCGGTCCAGCTCCTCCTGCGCATATCTCTGCTTTTTGCCGAATACCGCCTCGGCCATGCTCCCGTGCTTCACCTCGCTCAAATACGTAGCCGCGTAGCACAGAACGCAGGCGTTCGGGCGTATTGCCTCCCTGCCTCCGCCGTATTCGCCCATTTCCCGCTCGCTGTCCCAAAAATTGCAGTAGTTCGCCGCAAGATGCCCGCCCGCCGAAAAACCCATGACGGCTATTCTGTCATGGTCAATTCCGAAGTCCTCCGTCCTTTCCCTCAGAAAAGCGATAGCCGCGGCCAGCTCACGCATCGGCTCCGGAAACAACGTGTGCGGGTTTACCGGGCCGTCCGGCTCGTCAAAGTTTTCGTGCAGCGTTGAATAGCGCAGTACACAGCCGAGGTATCCCATCTCCGCAAAGCGCTCGGCCACGGGCTCTGCCTCCCGAGGTGCGGGAGCGGCATATCCGCCGCCAGGCAGGACTATAACCGCCGGCTTGTTGTCCGCGCTGTCGTCCTGCGAGCACACCGTGAGCGTAACCGTCTCATCCTCACGCCATATTTTGAAAACATCCCTTTTCATTCTTCACCGCCCTGCCGAAAACCGTTACTTCACTTGATAAAATTCATCATTATCTGCGCAACCTGAGCGCGCGTAGCACTTCCGCCTGGGTTAAAGCTGCCGTCGCCCATACCGTTTATGATACCCGCCCGGCCAAGAGCGTAAACAGCCTCCTTCTGCACGGGCGAAATGCTCGCGTCGTCGGCAAACCAAACGCCGGAGTTGACTTCATTAAGGCTTATTCCCATGACCTTCGAGTAATTGTACAGCATCGCGGCCAGGTCCTGACGGCTTATGAGACCGTCCGGATTGAACGTACCCGACCCCGTCCCGCGGCTTATGCCCATAAGGTAGGCCCACTGAACATAGGGACTGTAGTATGAAGCAGTATCCACATCCCAGAAAGCCCCTGCGTAGACGCTCAGGTACTCGGCGGAAATATATCCCGTAAGCTCGTCCCATGCAACCTGATACCAGCCGTTTTCACCGCTCAGCACACGTACAAGGTAGCCTCTGCCCAGGGTAGCAAGCACAGAGCTGTTCGCGTCGGGCGCACTGCGCAGATTAATAGAGTCTCCCGCCACAAGTCCGAGCTCGCAGGAGGTCTCCGAGGTCACGCCGGCCATGCGTCCGAGCACCGTGATGAACATGCCGCGCGTCATCTCCCCATCAGGTGAGAATACACCCTCGCTCGTGCCGTTGAAAATGCCCATGCCGTAGGCGTAATTCACTGCCGCGGCATACCATGCGTCCGGCGCCACGTCATTGAAATTGGAGAAGTTCTTCACGGTAAAATCAAAAATGGCCGTTCCGCTGTCCCTGTAGCCGTCCGCTCTCGCGGCGGCGCGTATCTCGGTGTCAGTCTCTATGGTTATCGGTCCCGTGTACAGCGTCCCCTCCGCCAGCGGGTCACCTCCGCCGGTGGTGTAGTATATCTTCGCGCCGGAGGTCTCACAGGTCAGCGTAATTTTACTGCCGCAGGACACCGCCGTGCCCTCGCTCATTCCTGACACACTGTAGCCCGGAAGCGCGCAGGCCTCCACGCCGACATAGTAGCTCAATATCCGCGCGCCGTCAAAATTGCCCGTCCAGGCCATCGCCCTGAGCATCGCCGGCTTTTCAAAATACAGCGGCGATGTGTACACCTCGCTGTTCAGGGTCGGCATACTGCCGTCCGTGGTGTAGTAAATAACCGCTCCTGAGCCGCCCCTAAGCTCCACTGACTTGTATCCCGAGCCGTAGGTTGTAACGGCGCTGGGCGCGCGGTCCCTGCAACGTGAGCAGTAGTCCCCGTCCAAAGGCACGGCGCAGTCATGCGTGTAGGTAACGCTGTCCCTGTCAGGATACCTGTAGATACGGTAGCCGCCGTTTGCAAGGTAATAGGAGTTGAAATAGTCCAGGCTGAGCTTGTTACCCGCGCCGTAAACCGTCCTCTTGGCCTTGGGAGGCGTCTGCTCCATCGTCTCAATGAGCACCACCTCGCCGGAGCCGTCCCTCACCACGCCGGTCACCAGAACCGCGTGGGTGGAGCTGTTGTTCAGACAGTCCCCGACCTCCAGTCCGTTTATGGACTGGTCCTCCACCAGCTCGGCCACGTCCGGTATCTCGCGCGTCGTCTCGCGTTCTTCCAGCGCCCAGCAATAGGACACGAAGCCGGAGCAGTCCGTGGAGTAATACGGAGCTACCTTGCTGTAGTAGCTGTATTCGGAGTACATCTTGCTTCCGCTGTCCTCGCACGCGTCCAGAAATTCGGAAAGCGTCGCGCCATAGCCTATGTAGGCTGTATGCACCGGCTGCCCGTAGGGAGCGCCTGTATAGGTTGTCCCCGCCTTGAAGGTGCCATCATACCCCCACTGGTGCAGGTCATATACGGGGGTCCACTGTATTTCAACAAGCTGCCTCGCCCTTCGCACAATGTTGACCTGCCCCTCGGAAAGATATCCGCTGCGCAGATACAGGTATTCATCTGTGCCGTCCCCAGCGGCCAGAGTGCCCATTGATGCCGGAATCATCATTGCCAGCGCCAGGAGCACAGTGAGTATCGTCTTCAGGTGTTTCATAGCTTCCTCCAGATGCTTTTTGTCGTAATGTGTCGATTTTATCACAAATTGGAGCATTTGTGTAGTCCTTTTTCGGTAGTAATACGTGGATAGAGAGTAAAATTTCGGCCGCAGCTCCAAAATCAGCCCCGAATAGCCGTGCCTGCCCTTGTCAATCGATGGTCAAGCTCATAACATACGTGCGTCCGTGCATCGGCACGTATTACCAAATCCAGTAACGCTTATTATTAATTGCCTGCGCCGCCTTTATCCCTCAGAGCCCGTCAGTGTCAAACACAAGCGTCACAGGTCCGTCGTTGACGGACTCCACCTGCATATCGGCTCCGAAGCTCCCGTGCTCAACGCGAAAGCCCCTGCGGATACACTCGTCCATGAATTTCTCATACAGCGGCCAGGCAAGCTCCGGCCCCGCTGCTCCCGAAAAGCCCGGCCTCCGGCTTTTCAGGTCGGCATACAGCGTAAACTGAGATATAATCAGCAGCTCTCCTCCCACGGCGGCAAGATTGAGATTCATTTTTCCGTTTTCATCCT
>CATJWA010000239.1 GCA_949744025.1 uncultured Eubacteriales bacterium | reverse complement strand
TTTACCTTCATACACACACGATAAACGTAAAAAGGGACTTGAAGATAGAAAGAGAGTCCTGTATAATACGTCTTGGGTGCAGGGGTTAATCCTGTTGTGTGGGCGCCTATCTCGCCTGCGCAGGCTATGGGGGGCGGCAACCCTCCATAGCTGCCTATGGGGTTTTCTGTTTCTCCCATAGTGTTTATTTTGGGCGTCCGGTTTCGGGCGTCCTTTTTATATTTTTAAATTGACCAGTATAGCGGACAACTTTTTGCTTCATTATAGCATAGAATATTATCACTTGCAAGTAGTTTTAGGCAATTTTTTTGAGGGCAAATAATGGAGCAAAAAATAAGGCGCGATCGAAATATAGGCGATAATTTGCGTCGATTACGCACGGAAAACAGAATATCTCAAGAAAAATTGTGCGAAGAATTGCAACGTCGTGGGTGCGATATAGGTAGAAGCACTTATGCAAAATATGAAGCTGGAGAGCTTAATATTCGTGCAAGTGTAATTATTGAGTTGCGCAAGCTGTACAAATGCACATACGATGATTTTTTTGAGGGGCTGGATAAATAACATCCGCTTGACAAATATACAAATATGCTGCTTAATAACAAAGTTCCGCCCCTGCGGGGGCGGCGGGGGCAGGAGTTTCGGCCTGCGGGCCGACCTTCTTTTCCTTTGCGGGAAAAGAAGGCAAAAGCGCACCAGAGGGGAGGAAAACCCTTTCGAGTGGGTTTTTCTCCCCTCTGGACTCCCCTCTTTTCCTGAACGACCAAGGGGGCCCCACGGGGCCCCCGTTGGATCCCCCGTTTGGTAAAGGCTCGTCCGTTCGGACATCGCCGACGCTGTTCGCGCTTTGCGCGAATGCGCGGCGATTGCGACGTCCGAACGGACGAGCACTCGTTCCAAGGGGGAATCCAAAGGGGGCCCGCAGGCCCCTCTTTGGTCGGAGGGGAAAAGGTGCAGGAGAAGGGGGCATTCGAATTGCCCCCTTCTCCTGCCGGCGTTTTTGCTTACTTTTGCCGCTGCTGGCAAAAGTAAGTCGCCCCCGCAGGGGCGAAACACCTGCTCTCGTCGCGCCCGCAGGCGCGGAACTCTGTTAAATGTTTCTGATTATTTATTGTTTAAAGCTTTCATCATTTCTAAAGCAAGTAATTTTTTCGCAGGAGTCAAATTGACCCAGTTATCAAACAATTCTTTCAATTCAGGGGTCATTTCCACCATTTCCCCTTCTGCAAAAAACTGTGATAATGTGATACCAAATCCTTTGCATATGGCTTCTATAGTGGGAACCGATGGAAGTGTATTTCTACGAAAAACATTAGCAATAGTGGATTCAGAAAGGCCGCATTCTTTTGCAAGCCTGTACTCTGTCCAGTTGCGTTCAGCAAGAAAATGCCGAAGCCGTTCGTGTATATCCATAATATCACTACTTTCTTGTAATGATTTTACTGTTAAATTGAGATATTTTATACATTTTACTTGTAATTTAATTACCGTTATGTTAAACTATATAAAAACAAGTGATGCTATAAAATAAAAAAGGACGCCCGTGACCGGACGCCCAAATAAACACTATGGGAGAAACAGAAAACCCCATAGGCAGCCGCAGGGAGTTGGCGCTCCCTACGGCCTGCGCAGGCGAGTACAGCGCCCACACAACAGGATTAACTCCTGCACCCAAGACGTATTATACAGGATTACCCCCTCCTGTGCAACCCCCTTTTTCCTGTATCTTCGTTTGTGTGTATGAAGGTAAAACACTGTGTGTGGCAATTTCAGGTTGCCTGCACGGTGTTTTTCTGTTTTTCTCCGAAGC
>CATJWA010000238.1 GCA_949744025.1 uncultured Eubacteriales bacterium | reverse complement strand
TTTTGGAGGTTTAGTATACAAAACATCAGCTCCGAAAAAAATTTTGGTGCATAACCGGGGCTTGCGTCCGGCACGCAGTCATGATAAGATGTGTGTACGGCAAACAAATGACTTTGACAGGAGGACGTTTTCGTGACAGAACCCAAGGCAAAGCTGTATATAGTGGAGGCAAACGTGCTCCCCGATATATTCATTGAGGTCAGCCGGGCCAAGGAGCTGCTCGAGACGGGCGAGGTGTCCACCGTGGCTGAAGCGGTATCCCGCGTCGGGATAAGCCGAAGCGCTTTTTACAAGTACAAGGACTCGATAAGGCCCTTCCGCAGCATGAAGCGCGACCAGGTTATTACGCTGAGCGTAATAATGCGCGACAAGCTCGGTACTCTGTCGTCTGTCCTTGCTATTTTTGCCGGGATAAACGCAAATATTCTGACAATAAACCAGTCCATACCAACCGACGGCGTGGCGATAGTGACAATTTCTTTTGTTCCCGAGGACCCGAGCGTGACGCTGGATATGCTCCGGACCGAGATAGAGGCGCTGCCGACAGTTATAAGAATAGAGCTTTTGGCGGGATAAACCCCTTCAAAATGGAGGATTATATAATGGCAAAAATTGCACTTTTGGGAATTGGGACCGTTGGCGGAGGGGTGGCGGAGCTGCTTTGCTCCAACGCCGCCCAGATTGCCGCCGGCGCGGGGGAGCGGCTTGAGCTGAAATACATCCTGTGCTCGCGGCCGCATCCCGACAGCCCCTTTGCGGATAAAATAATTTATGACTTCTCTGTGATAGAAAACGACGCGGATATAAGCGTAGTGGCCGAATGCATCGGCGGCGTCGGCGCGGCTTACGAGTACGTAAAGCGCGCGCTGCTTGCGGGCAAGAGCGTAGTCACTTCGAACAAAGAGCTTATCGCGGAGAAGGGCATGGAGCTGCTCGGCATTGCCGCGCATAAGAATGTCAGATTGTTGTTTGAAGCCTCCGTCGGCGGCGGCATACCCATAATCCGTCCGCTGACCCAGTGTCTGGCGGCCAACCGCGTGGACGAGATTTACGGCATACTCAACGGCACAACAAATTATATTCTTACACAGATGTTTCAATGCGCGCAGAGATTCGACACGGCTCTGCGCGAGGCCCAGCGTCTCGGCTACGCGGAGAGCGACCCGACAGCAGATATTGAGGGACTCGACGCGGGACGGAAAATATGCATTTTGGCAGACATCTGCTTCGGCCGGAACGTGCCTCCGGACAAGATAAGGATACGCGGCATAAGCGAAATAACCGCCGCAGACGCCGCGCTTGCCGGCCGCTTAGGTTTTACGGTGAAGCTGCTCGGCCGGGCAAAGCGGCTGGAAAACCGTCTGGTTGTTTACGTCTCACCGCACATGATAGGCGAGGATAAGCTTTTATCCGGTATCAGCGGCGTGATGAACGGTATATGTGTGAAAGGAAACGCCGTTGGCGAGTGTCTGTTCTACGGCGCGGGCGCGGGCAGACTGCCGACCGCCAGCGCGGTTGTGGCCGACCTCATCGACGCGGTGCGCCATACCCCCGACGGCAAGGGCCCGCGCTGGGCTGAGGGCTCGGATGACCTGCTCGCGGATATCGACGAGCTGCCCTGCCGCTGGTATGTCAGGTCCAGGACGGACGCCGCGGCGCTGGAGCGGGTTTTCGGCGGCGGGGCTGTGACGGAGAACGGGTACAGCGCGTCCATTACGGCGGAAATGCCCCGCACGGAGCTCGAGGACCTGTGTGCCGGACTCCGAGAGGCTGTCGCTTATCCCGTTTTGGACTGAAGGGGCAAAATAAGGGGGCTGCTTTGCAGCCCCCTTTGCTTATCATAAGCTTTTTGGCGAAAATTTATCAACAGCTTGGCCGCCTTTTTGAATATCCTTGAACTATGTGGGCTTCTCCTGAGTATTATGTACAGGGGCAGTCAAATGCCCCGGGCTGCGTTCCGTAAGCGGACGCGTGTCCTTATAAGAAGGAGAATCCGATAAATGCTGATAGTACAGAAATTCGGCGGAAGCTCAGTGGCCGACGCGCGGAGGATAGAGCACGCAGCGCAGATAATCGCGCAGGCCCACAGCGAGGGCAACGGGCTTGTCGTCGTTCTCTCGGCCCAGGGCGATACGACCGACGAGCTGATAGAAAAGGCGCGGGAGATAAACCCCGCCCCCTCAAAGCGGGAGCTGGACGCGCTGCTGTCGGTAGGCGAGCAGATAAGCGTGAGCCTCATGGCCATGCAGCTTGAGAAAATGCACCTGCCGGCAGTCAGTCTCACGGGCCGGCAGGCCGGCATTGAAACCGACGACAGCTACGGCGAGGCGTGGATAGAACGGGTTTCCGCCGGGCGCATACGCGCTGAGCTGGAAAAAAACAGGATTGTGATAGTCGCCGGCTTCCAGGGCATAAATAAATTTGACGACACAACCACACTCGGCCGCGGAGGCTCGGACACCACGGCGGTAGCCATAGCCGCGGCACTGAACGCCGACAGGTGCCGGATATACACCGATGTGGAGGGTGTATTCACTGCCGACCCTCGGAAGGTGCCAAAAGCCCTCAGATACGAAACCATAAGCTATGGCGATATGCTCGAGCTGGCAAAGCTCGGCTCTCAAGTGCTGCACAGCCGCTCGGTTGAGCTGGCGCAGCGCCGCGGCGTGGTGCTTGAGGTACTCTCAAGCTACGTAAAAAGCCCCGGCACAAGAGTAGGGGACTTTGGCGGTGACGCAGAAGTGCCGGCGGTGACCGGCATCACCGCGGACAGGAGCGCTCCTGATTCGGCAAAGGTGAGCATAGTCGGCCGTGACCTGAGCGGCCCGTTCGGAGCGGGAGAAGTAATGCTTCGCGCTCTGGACGAGGCGGGTATAGACGCCCAACCGCTGCCAGCCGGAGAGATAAGCTTTTCTGCGCTTGTTCCCAAGGGCGAAGCCGACCGCGCCGTGAGGGTAATACATAAGAAATTATTTGAAGAATAAAACGGGGAAACGGCATAGCCAACGCTATGCCGTTTCCACAAAACAAATCTAATACTGTATTACGAGTATCTAACTTATGGCCGCTTTTTTCATGTTTACTCTCAATCAGTACTGGCTCATGAGCCACTGCTCAAGACCTATGGATTTTGCTCCCACAGGCAGGCCGGTGTTCGGCAGCTTCGTGGTGGGGGTGTAGGTTCCTTCGGCGTCGATTGTCAGCAGGACGAGGTTGCCCATGCTTATTTCCATATCGAGCGTCTCCTTATTCTGTCCGTCCATGCCGGAGCGAAAACTCAGCTTCAAATCCTCGGGCTTGAGCGTTACGCCAAGCTGCTTGCCCATTTCGGCAATCTCTGCGAAATCATATTCGTCCAGCCCCATTTCCTCAAGCGTCAGGGCCATGTCCGCGCTCATTTCATAGCCCACCACGTCGCCGGCATCGTTGGTGTCCAAGCGGAAGCTGACGGTCAGACCGCCGAGCTCCTCTATCTTCTGCGTATTGGTATAGCTCCGGCCGTTCTTGACAAAAGCGGAGTCGGAAAATATGGCGACAAACTCGTCAACCTGAGTCTTAATGTCGTTATAGGCGCTGTCCTTGTCGTAGATATAGCTCATGCCGTTTATCATCGGCACGATGAAATCCTGCGGGCCAAAGCCGCTGTAGTCCATGTCGAGCAGGGACACGCCGTACCCGTCCAGCTCGGCAAACAGCTCATCGATGTCAATAAACAGCCAGGTATCCGCGGGCAGCACAGCCTCCATGCCGGGGACACCGCTCATGTTCATGTACATCTTACCCTCGTCCATGTCCATGCGTACCTGAACTGTGACCTCCATTTTCATGTCTGTCATGCCTGCCTCGGCAAACGCGGCCTTGAGCTCCTCCTTCTCAGCCTCGGAGTCCAGAACCTTGGCCATGAGGTCCAGAAGTCCGGCCATGTCCAGCTTCATGGTCATGCTCATTTCGCCGGCGGAGCCGCCGGCGATGATGCCGGTAGCGGAGCAGTCCACGGTCATGACCTTATAAGCCAGAACGGTGGCGGCCATATCCATATCCAGCTTCATTTCATAATTGCCCTGGTTGAATTTATCGGCATAGTCCGTGTACCTGGCAAGCAGTGTGAACTCGTTCTTCTCCATCGCCTGATTGACCATGCTCTGGGTGTCAACCAGAATGACGGTTCTGTCGTCCGCGTCCCAGCCGACGCAGCAGCCGAGAGCCTCGGCGGCATAGCGCACCGGTATGTAGGTGCGGCCGGACTCACTGACATAGGCGGTAGCGTCCATGTAGTCGGTGTAGACGATTCCGCCGGTGTTGACCGTTATCTCATGAGAGTCAATCGGGATGATAACGGTGGTGCCGTTTCGCTTTGCGCTTACGGTGCGCTCGGCCTCGTCAAAGCCCACCTCGGCGCCGAGAGCCTCAAACACCGCGCGGAAGGGCACATAGGTGCGGCCGTCCAGCACCTGGGGCTCCGCGTCGGTGAAGGTCACGGCCTTGCCGTCGAGCTCCACCTTGACCGACATGTCCGCGGCGGATACTCCGGTGCACATAAGTCCCGCTATCAGAATGACGCTCATGACGAGCGTAAGCGAGCGCTTTATCCAGTTTTTCATATCACATACTCCTTTCACTATACAGGTCTGCTTCAGGCAAACACACAAGGTATGTCATTAATATCTTATTATACACCCAAAATCTTGAGGCGCAATAATAATTTGACATATAGCCCCTAAAAAAAGCGCTGGCATTTTTAGGCATAAGAGCAAAACAGCACCCATGCACGGGCGCTGTTTTGCTTTTGTCATGCATTTTTTACCGTCTCAAAGGCCTGGTCCAAATCCGCTATTATATCGTCTATATGCTCAACGCCTATGGACAGGCGTATCGTGCTGCGGCTTATGCCCTGGCTTTTGAGCTCAGCGTCTGTGAGCTGGCCGTGGGTGGTGGTGGCGGGGTGGATGACCAGGCTCTTTACATCCGCGACATTGGCCAGAAGTGAGAAAACCCTCAGGCTGTCGATGAATTTATGCGCCGCGGCCTGGCCGCCCCTGATGTCAAAGGTAAAGATTGACGCGCCACCCTTCGGAAAGTATTTCTCGTACAGCGCGTGGTCTGGGTGGTCCGGAAGCGAGGGGTGGCTCACGCTCTCGACCAGGGGGTGGGCGGCGAGGTACTCCACCACCTTCTTCGTGTTCTCCGCGTGGCGCTCAAGGCGCAGAGACAGCGTCTCCACGCCCTGCAAAAGCAGAAAGGCGTTAAACGGCGAGATACACGCGCCCATGTCGCGCAGGATTATCGCGCGCACATAGGCCGTAAATGCGGCGCCGGGCGCGGCCTCAGCAAAGCTTACGCCGTGGTAGCTCGGGTTCGGCTCGGCTATGGCAGGGTAATTGCCGGATTTTTTCCAGTCAAACGTGCCGCCGTCCACGATAACGCCGCCGAGGGTGGTGCCGTGTCCGCCGATGAACTTGGTGGCGGAATGGACCACTATATCCGCGCCGTGCTCTATTGGGCGAATCAGATAGGGTGTGCCGAAGGTATTGTCGATGACCAGCGGCATGCCGTGACGGTGGGCAATGCCGGCTATTGCGTCGATGTCGGGGATGTCGCTGTTCGGGTTGCCGAGGGTTTCTATGTACACGGCGCGGGTATTGGGCTGTATGGCAGCCTCAAGCTCGGCGAGATTGTGGGCGTCCACGAAAGTGGTTGTCACCCCGAAAGGTACAAGTGTGTGTGCCAGCAAATTGTATGTGCCGCCGTAGATGGTTTTTTGTGAGACTACGTGTCCGCCGCCCTGAGCCAGCGCCTGTATGGTATAGGTCACCGCCGCCGCGCCGGAGGCCACTGCCAGCGCGTCCGTACCGCCCTCGAGCGCCGCTATGCGCTTTTCAAAAACCTCTTGGGTGGGGTTGCCGAGCCTGCCATAGATATTACCCTGAGCGGACATGTCAAAGCGTGCCGCGGCGTTGGCCGAGCTGGGGAACACATACGATGTAGTCTGGTAAATAGGTACGGCGCGCGCGTCCGTGGCGGGGTCGGGGGTTTCCTGCCCCGCATGGAGCTGTAAGGTCTCGAATTTATACTGTCTGTCCATGTTTTTCCTCTTTTCCGTTTATTCGGGCTCGACGGCGGCGCGGTAGGCGGCGAACATCTCGGGCACCTCCCGCTCGATGTCCACGCTTTTGCCGTTTCTGACCCAGATGTGAAAGCTTTTCGCGCTCGCGCAGGGCTTTTCGCTGCCGCCTGCGTAAATCTCGTAGCGGAAAGCTATCTTTTTACCCTCAAGCAGTACGCAGCGGGTTTTCAGCACCGCGGAGCTGGGATATCGCAGCTCCGCGCCGTAGTTCATCTCAAGATTGACCATGGCGGGGTCCACGTCGAAGCCTCGGCTTCGCAGGAAATCACAGCCGCACGCGGCAAAAAAGTCCATTCTGCCCATCTCATACCATATCGGATATACCGCGTGATGGACGATGCCCATCTGGTCGCAGTCGGGGTAGCGCACGTCTATTCTGGTTTCGGTTATCATTTTTCCGGCTCCTTCTCAATCCAGCGCTCAAGCCCGGACAAGGTCGGCAGAAAAATCGACACCTCTCCGCACTCCGGGCAGACGGCGGCCTTGAGGTAGCTGCTTACTGCGCCGAACAGCTTGCCCATTTTGTGAAGCTCCACGGGATCGCCTCCCGCCCGCAGAAGAAAGCCCTCGCACATCTCCACATCGCAGCGTGGTCATTTTCTCATGTTAATCCCTCCGTAAATTTTTCTGCGGACTTATTATAGCAGACACACCCCGTCAAAGCAAGCTTGAAACGTGGCGCAACTTAATGTATAATGGCCGTCAAGGGGGGGATCTCATGCGCAAAACGCAAAAGCTCAGCTCCGAGGCGCTGCACGCGCTGGCTATGGGGCTCATGCTCTGCGACCATATGTGGGCCACACTCTTTCCCGCCGCGGAGTGGATGACCTGTATCGGCCGCTTAGCCTTCCCCATTTTCGCCTTCATGTGCGCCGAGGGCTACACCCGCACCCATGACGTGCGCCGCTATATGCTGCGCCTGCTTATTGCGGCGGCGGTGTCGGAAATTCCCTTCAACCTGATGTGCGCTGGCAGCGTGCTCTATCCCTACCACCAGAACGTGCTGTGGACGCTTCTGCTTGGCCTTGCGCTGCTGTACCTCATCGACAGGACACGTGAGCGCCTCAAGGGTACGGCGGCCACGGCCGTGTGCGCGCTGCTGGTCCTGCTCTGCTTCATGCTGGGCTATGCCGCAATGCTCGACTACTACGGTGCCGGCGTTCTTACGGTGCTGCTGTTCCGCTTCTTTCCCTGCCGGGGGCTGAAAAATTTCTTCTGTCAGCTCGCGGGCATGTATGTCATAAACGTCAGTCTGCTCGGTGGCTATTATTACGAAATCGCCCTTTTCGGCTTCAGGCTCGAGCTGGCACAGCAGG
Source organism: uncultured Eubacteriales bacterium (assembly GCA_949744025.1). GTDB lineage: Bacteria > Bacillota > Clostridia > Oscillospirales > Oscillospiraceae > JAMPGF01. The sequence goes on along the minus strand of CATJWA010000238.1, from coordinate 6,519 downwards.
GCTTTGCCCTGCTCGCGCTGCTGCCGATTTGGCTTTACAGCGGCAGGCGGAACACGGACGACCGCTTTTTCAAATACTTCTGCTACGCCTTTTACCCCGCACACATGCTGTTGCTGTTTTTTGCGCGGGAATTGCTGCTTGGGTAAGAGTAAAATTTCGGCTTGACAAACATACCGTTAGTATGTTATTGTGTAAACATACCGATGGTATGTTCATTGAGGAGGACATACTGTGGCACGAAACAAGAATCCGGAGGAAACCGTAAATCTGATATTAGACGTGTCCTACCGCCTGTTTTTGGAGAAGGGCTATGAGCGCACCTCCATCCAGGACATAATCGACAACCTCGGCGGGCTGAGCAAGGGGGCAATTTACCACCATTTTCGCTCTAAGGAGGACATACTTGTCGCAGTCATAGAGCGGATGACCGCGCAGTCAAACGTCATACTCGAGGAGATACGCGACCGGCCGGGCCTGACGGGGAAGGAAAAGCTCAAAACCATGTTCTGGGAGTCCATCCGCCGGCCCGTGCAGGAGGACGTTTTTACCGCGGCGCCCAATTTTTTCGAAAGCCCCGGCCTGCTTTTCGAACTGCTGCACGACACCGTGGACAACGCCGCGCCGAATTACCTGCTGCCCATTCTCCGGCAGGGCATAGCCGACGGCTCCATAGACGTGGACTGCCCCGAGCAGCTCGCCGAAATCATCCTCTTTGCCGCCAACGTCTGGATGAACCCCATGATTTTCGATGACTCGGTGGAGGTCGCCTGCCGCAAATTCAGGGTCTTTGACCGGATGCTGCGCGGCTTCGGGCTGGACATCCTCGACGAGCGGATGCTCGAACGGCTCAAGGAGCTGGCGGAAATCTACAACGCGAGCAAATAAAAAAACTGCCCCTCATCAGGGGCAGAAAATTTTAGTCTCATACATACCGACTGTTGGTATTTAATGATTGGAGGTCACAAGATGAAGCAGAAGCTTTTCACGCGCGATTTTACGATGGTTGTCGTCGGACAGATTATCTCCCTGTTCGGCAACGCGGCGGTGCGCTTCGCCCTGCCGCTGTACCTGCTCAACCTCACGGGCTCCTCGGCGCTCTACGGCGCGGTGACGGCCTGTGCCTTTATCCCAGCGGTCCTGCTCGCCCCCGCCGGCGGCATTATCGCGGACAGAGTCAACAAACGCAACGTCATGGTCACGCTGGACTTTCTCACGGCGGGGCTCGTTTTGTGCTTTCTGCTGCTCATGGACAGAGTGAATCTCACGGCCCTGCTGACGGTGACGCTCATGCTGCTGTACGGTATCGCGGGAGCCTACCAGCCCTCGGTGCAGGCAAGCATACCCGCGCTGGCCGTCCCGGACAACTTCGTCGCGGCCAACTCGGTAATCAATACAGTCAGCTCCTTTTCCGCACTGACGGGGCCAGTGCTGGGCGGCGTGCTGTACAGCGCCTACGGACTGCGGAGCGTCTTATGGGTCTGCGCGCTCTGCTTTTTTCTCTCGGCGGTGATGGAGATTTTTATACACATCCCCTTTCAGCGCCGGCCCGCCCATGGCGGAATTCTGAAAACGGCACGGGAGGATTTTTCCCAAAGCGTCCGTTTCATTCGTCGCGAGAGGCCGGTAATAGGCCGCGGCGTGCTCGTGGTGTGCGCGATGAACCTGTTTCTCTCGGCAATGATAGTCGTGGCGCTGCCCTATCTCGTGACCGAGGTGCTGGGCTTTGACAAGTCGCTGGCAAACCGGCTGTGCGGCTTCGCCCAGGGCGCTCTTGCGGCGGGCGGGCTGTTCGGCGGCATTACGGCAGGGGTACTTGGAAATCGGCTGAGCGTCGGAAAAACGCCGCTCCTGCTGACCGCCTGCGCTCTGTGTGTGTTTCCCATGGCTGCGGTGCTTCCCTTTGCGGACGGAACGGTTTGCTACGGCGTGATAACGGTCTGCTGCTTTGCTGTCATGGTATTTTCCACGATGTTCAGCGTGCAGATAATGTCCTTCGTTCAGGCCGAGACGCCGCAGGAGCTCATTGGGAAGGTCATCTCCGTTCTCATGACCATCTCCATGTGCGCCCAGCCTCTCGGCAACGCCCTGTACGGGGTGCTGTTTGAGCTGTGCGCGGGGCATGAGTGGGTTGTGGTTCTGTTCTCCGGGCTTGCGTCTTTGGTGATCGCGCTAACGGCAGGGAAGGTTTTTCGTGGCCTGGTCTCTGAGAGATAAAAAAAGAACGCCCGCTGTACGGGCGTTCTTTTGCGTTGATTTTACTCGGTGTAAGTAGACGGCTTGGTGGTCTCGTCGCGCAGGCAGTTGCGGGTGATGCCCATAATCTCGCGGGCCTCGTCCGCGGTGGCAATCTCGCGGCCGGCGAGCTTGGCAAGCTGTACGGCACGCTCAACGAGCTGCACGTTGGTGGCGATAATCTTGTTGCCGTCCTTGTCCTTGCCGAACATGACATTGTCCTCAAGGCCGACGCGCAGTCCGTCGCAGCCCAGAGCCAAGCCGGCGAGCATCATCGGCATATGTGCCTTGCCGATGCCGGTTACGGACCATGTGTAGTTCTCAGGCAGCTTGCCTACCATCCACGCAAGGTTCTCGGCGGTGCCGGGCATGGAGCCGCCGACGCCCATGACGAACTGGACATGGGGATTGCCGGGGATGTTCCACTTGTTGACGTAGTACTTGACGGAGTCAATATGACCGGTGTCAAAGACCTCGAACTCGGGCTTGATGTCGCACTTTACAACCTCCTGGCTGAGCTTGTTGAGCATACGGGGGCTGTTCTCAAAGATGTAGCTGTTGGCCCAGTTGAGGGTGTTCGGGTCAAAGGAGCACATCTCGGGCTCAAGAGCGCTCAGGTGCTGGAGGCGCTTGTGGTCCTCGTACTCGCCGCCGGAGGTGGTCAGGTTGATGATGATGTCAACGCCGGCAGCCTTGCAGGCCTCACGGGTCTTCTCAACGGCCTCGGTAAACTTCTCCAGGCTCATGGACTTGTAGCCAATCTCCATGACGCCGTTGACTTCCTTGTCCTCGCGGACATGGATGTGGGCGATGGAAGCGCCGGCCTTGGCGCAGGCCACTATCTGCTCAGCCAGCTCGTCGGCAGTGTAGGGAACGGTGGGAGCCTGAGACTTCTTGGTGCCGGCGCCGCACAGGCAGACCTGGATCATAACTTTATTTGACTTAGCCATAATTGCATTACCTCTTTCATAAATAATTTTTATCAAGCAAGCCGCACAGCGGTGCGGCGCTTAATTACTGAGCTTTAAAGCTCTCCGCAGGAGTTTGCGCCCGCAGGCGCAAATAAAATTTAATCGTTTTTCCGAGGACATGTGCCTCGGAAAAAACACTCTGCGCGGAGCGTGCGTCGACTTGTATTTCATTCGCCGCTTTGCGGCGAATGAAATACAACAAAGGCGCGTAGCGGAGCGAATCCCATTCAGCTCGGCGGCTAAATGGCCGCCGAGCTGAGGGGAAATCCCCTCAAATCAGTGGCCGCAGGCCACTGATTTGATTACTCGCACATCTCGATAATCGTCGCCTGGCCCATGCCGCCGGCGATGCACAGCGTTGCAAGACCATACTTCAGGCCGCGGCGCTTCATCTCATGCAGCAGGGTGACGATGATGCGGCAGCCGGAAGATCCGACGGGGTGGCCAAGTGCGATAGCGCCGCCGTTGACGTTGATAATGTCCATCTTGTCCTCCCAGCCGAGCTGCTTGATGCAGCCGAGGGACTGGGCGGCAAACGCCTCGTTGAGCTCGATGAGCTGGATGTCGTCCATTGTCAGGCCGGCGTACTTGAGAGCCTTGGGAACGGCGTACACGGGGCCGAGGCCCATCTGCTTCGGGTCGGCGCCGGCGGTGCCCATGCCAATAATCTTTGCCAGCGGCTTGAGGCCCAGCTCCTTGGCCTTCTCCTCGCTCATGAGCAGCATGGCGGAAGCGCCGTCGTTGCGTCCGGAGGAGGAGGCGGCGGTGACTGTGCCGGTCAGCTCCTTGGTGTTGAACAGCCTGCCGTCCTCAGCGTGGGTGATGTTGAAGCAGGGCTTGAGCTTTGCCATCTTCTCAAGGTTGGTGTCGCGCTTCGGGAACTCGTCGGTGTCGAACTCTATCGGCGGCTTTTTGCGGCCCTGGGGCACGGTTACGGGCACTATCTCGTCCTTGAAGCGGCCGGCGTCAATAGCGGCGATGGCGCGGCGCTGGGACTCCATGGAGAACTCGTCCTGCTCCTCGCGGGTGATGCCCAGAGTCTCGGCGATGTTCTCGGCGGTGGCGCCCATGTTGTAGCGGCCGTACATCTCCTCGGGCTGGGACTTGAACTGGCCCTCGGTTACGGCGTCCACAAACTCGGTGTTGCCGGTGCCCACGCCCCAGCGGGCGTTGCGCACGTAAAACACGGCGTTGGACATGGACTCGGTGCCGCCGGCGAGGACGACGTCGGACACGCCGGTCATAATCTGCATCGCGCCGTTCTGCACGGCGGTCATGCCGGATGCGCACTGGCGCATGACGGTGTGGGCGGAGGCGCTCTCGGGGATACCCACCTTCAGGGCGGCAACGCGGGCAATGTTGGGCTCGTCGGAGGTCTGGCGGCACTGGCCCATGATGACCTCGTCAATCTCCTTCGGGTCAATACCGGAACGGTCCAGAACACCCTTCATCACGGTGCAGGCCAGGTCGTAGGCGCTCACGGGGCGCAGCGCGCCGCCAAAGGAGCCGACCGCGGTGCGGCAGGCCTCAACGATGACAACATTCTTCATTTCCATGACTGTATTTCTCCTACTAATCTAAAAAATTTATGTATTACCCACTCATCACATGCTTCATATGCTCCGGTGAATGGATGATATAACATTACATATATGCGCTCATAACGCCCCAAGTGGGCAGAGGAAAACTCTGCCCACCGGGTATTTTGGAAATTATGCCTGCTCGAGATAAGTAATGCCGACGTAGTGGTCGTGGTCGGTGCGCTCACCCTTGTACTCGACTGTCTTGAAGCCGGGATAGCTTATCTCCACGGTCCAGGACTTGCCCTTCGGCAGGTCCTCAAACTCGTAGTCTCCGGCCCAGTTGGTCTCGGTCTCATAGGTGCAGCCGCACTCATCGCAGGTAATCTTCACATGCGCGCCGATGCAGACCTCCTCGAGCTCCTTCGGGTAGGCGACGGTGCCGGCCAGGAAAGCGCTGGGGACGTTGAGGTGTACAACGTTGCCGGTTATATCGCCGAGTGCCTCAAGCTGTGTGACCTTGTTCGCGGCGATGAGCTTGCTTATCTCGCTGTCGGGGTCGGCCAGGTCGCCAAAAACCAGAGCCTGGTTCGGGCAGGCCTCAACGCAACGGGGCTCAAAGCCGGGGTAATCGGGGTCGTCAAGCAGCTCCGCGCACATGGTGCACTTCTGGGGAAGCTGGAGAGCCTCGTTCCAGTAGATGGCATGAATCGGGCATGCGTCTACAACCTGCTTCTGGCCCTTCGCCTTCTCGGGGTCGATGATGACTATGCCGTCCTCGCGCTCATAGATGGCGCCGTTCTTCGCCGCGGCGATGCAGGGGGCGTTGTCACAGTGAGAGCAGGGTGTGGGCACGGAAGCGGTCTTTATACGGCGCTCGTTGTCGCCGCGCTCCCACTCCACGATGTTCATCCAGTACTGGCCGAGCTCGGGCTGAGACTTGGACAGGGCGGTATCCCAGCCGCAGTGCTCATCCTTGCAGGCCATAAAGCAGGCATAGCAGGCCATGCATCTTGCGGAGTTTATGGCGATGCCGGGCTTCTTCATTTTAGTTTTCAGCATGATCAGATCGCCTCCTTGTTCATAAGCTGCTCACGCAGCCACTGCTCTTTTTCGCCAAAGAGCATATCCGCTTCCATGGAAGTGCGGACCGGGCGCTCGGTCTCGAGCTGCTGCTTGTCAACCGCGTCGAGGATGTGCTCGAAGCCCTGGCCGTAGTTCGGGTCGGCCTCGGCCTTCTCAACGTCGATATTGCAGCTATAGGGAGCCATGGCGGGCACGTAGTCGCCGATGAGGCGGCCGGGGGTCAGCACGTTGATGCTTCCGCCCTTGTCCCAGCTCTTGTATACGCCGTACTCAATCGGGTTGTAGATACCGGAGGAGGTGTAGGCGTGAATCGTCTCGGGGTAGAGACGGTAGGTCACGTTGGCAACCATCAGGACGCTACCGCGGTCGTTGAACATACGAACGACGTCGCCGTCCTTGATGCCCTTCTGCTCGGCAATCTTGTGGTTGATGTGGCAGACCAGATACGGGTTGCCGTTGATGATAACGCGGTTTTTCGGAATCTCCCACAGCCACTTTGCATGCTGGTTGTAGTGCGTGTGATAGTCAAAGCGCGGGTGCGGGGAGATAAGGCCGTAGGGATAACGGTCGGCCGACAGGGACTTGAAGCCCTCCCAGGAATCCTGATACTGCGGAATCGGACGGCGGGCCTCGTCGTCAGGCTCCCAGTAAAGCAGGGACTCGGACACAAACTCGAACTTGCCGGAGAAGGTGCCCAGCAGCTTCTCCTC
>CATJWA010000237.1 GCA_949744025.1 uncultured Eubacteriales bacterium | reverse complement strand
TTTATGGCGATGGTCTCGGCCTTGTCGTTCATGGGCGTGCCGGTGCCGTGGGCGTTTATGTATATTCTGTCACTGTCCACTCCGGACTCGCGCACGGCGTCGGCTATGGCGCGCGCGCCGCCCTCGGCCTCCGGCTGCGGCGCGGTGATATGGTATGCGTCGCAGGTTGAGCCGTAGCCGCACAGCTCGGCGTAAATCTTTGCGCCGCGCGCTTTGGCGTGCTCATACTCCTCGAGTATCAGCGCTCCCGCGCCCTCGCCTATGACAAAGCCGCCCCGCCGCGCGTCAAAGGGCAGTGAGGCCGCCAGAGGCTCGCTGCTGGTTGACAGCGCTTTCATATTCGTAAATCCGGCCAGCGCAATTTCGTTTACCGTGGCCTCCGCGCCCCCGCTTATCATCACGTCGACGTAGCCGTGGCGTATCGCGCGCAGGGCCTCGCCTATGGCGTTGCTGCCCGAGGCGCAGGCCGTCACCGCCGGCATTGCCGCGCCCTTGCAGTTAAAGCGTATGGCCGTCATTCCCGCGGCCATGTTGGCTATCATCATCGGAATGAAGAAGGGCGACACGCGCCGAGGCCCCTTTTCCAGCAGCTTTTTGTGCTCGTCCATGAAGGTGCCTATCCCGCCGATGCCGGTGCCGATGTACACGCCTATCCTCTCCGGCGCCGCGGCGCCGATAACGCCGCTGTCCTCCACGGCCTGGCACACCGCGGCCATGGCCATGTGCGTATATGGGTCGCTGTGCTGTACGTCGAGCTTGTCCATGTACTGCAAGGGGTCAAAATCGCGCACCTCGGCGGCTATTTTGACCTTGTAATCCGTTGTGTCAAACTTTGTAATCTGCCCGATGCCGCACCTTCCGGACTTGAGGCTCTCCCAGGCCGCGGCCACGTCGTTCCCTACGGGGCTTATCAGCCCCATGCCCGTTATAACTACTCTGCGATTCATCTGTGAACGCTCCTTTATCTGCGTTTGTTTTCGCCCTCGACAAGCTCAAGGGCCCGCGCGTAAAACCACGGGCTCGTCTTTTTCAGGTTCACGGGCGCGCGGGTTTTCTCGTCAATGAAGCAGTGCCAGCTCTCACCCGTCACGGCCAGCACGCCGCGCTCAACGGCGCGTATCTCGTACCTGAAGCTTGCCCGCACGCCGTTGAAATAGACAAGGTGCGGCTGCACCGCGAAGTCCTCGTCAAAAAAGATTGAGGACCTGTACTTTGCCTCCACGCCCGTCACCGGCATGAGAATGCCCTCGCCCTCGAGCATCGCGCAGTCGAGCCCCGCGCGGCGCATGAAGTCGATGCGCGACTCCTCAAACCAGCGGATATAGTTCGAGTGGTGGACTATCGCCATCTTGTCCGTCTCGTAATAAAACGCCCTGCGCACATAGGGCGCGAAGCTCTCCGCCATACTCTCACTCCCCCGCAAGCTGCTGCGCGCCGAGCGCGCGGAAGCGCCTGTAGCGTATTTCCGTCAGCTCCGGAGCAGGCAGAATTTCCAGCTCCTCCAGCTTCGCGCACAGCTCCGCGCGAAGCACCGAGTAAAAGCCCTCCCTGCCCAGCTCCTTTTCCGGCAGCACACGCTCGATTATTCCCATCTCCAGCGCGTCCTGAGCCGTCAGCTTCAGGCTCTGCGCGGCGTCGGCCGCTTTTGCGGAATCCTTCCAGAGTATGCTCGCGCAGCCCTCGGGAGAGATTACGGAGTAGATGGAGTTTTCCAGCATCCACACCTCGTCCGCAACGGCCAGCGCCAGGGCTCCTCCGCTCCCGCCCTCGCCGACGAGCACGGAGATTATGGGAGTTTTGAGCGTCATCATCTCCATCAGGTTTTCGGCGATGGCCTGGCCCTGTCCGCGCTCCTCGGCCTCAATTCCGCAGTAAGCGCCCGAGGTGTCCACAAAGCATACCACGGGGCGTCGGAATTTTTCCGCCTGCTTCATCAGGCGCAGGGCCTTGCGGTAGCCCTCGGGATTCGGCGCGCCGAAGTTGCGGGTAATCCGGTCCCTTGCTCCCCTGCCCTTTTCTATGGCGATGACCGTCACCGCAATGCCGCCGAGCCAGCCCACTCCGCCGACTATCGCGGGGTCGTCGGCAAAGCGGCGGTCGCCGTGCAGCTCAATAAAATTGTCCACAAGCGCGTTTATATAGTCCTTGCCGGTAGGCCGGTTGTTCGCGCGCGCGGCCTTCACGCGGTCATAAGCTGTATTTTCAGCCATTCTCGGCACCTCCACTGTGAAGCTTGAGCAGCGAGCCTATGGTTTTTCGCTGCTGAGCGCGCGGCACTATCGCGTCCACAAAGCCGTGGCTGAGCAGAAATTCCGAGGTCTGGAAGCCCTGCGGCAGCTTTTTCCTCGTGGTCTGCTCGATAACGCGCGCTCCCGCGAAGCCTATGGTCGCCCCCGGCTCGGCCAAGATAATGTCGCCGGCCATGGCGAAGCTCGCCGTAACGCCGCCGGTGGTCGGGTCGGTTATCAGCGTTATATACAGCAGCCCCGCGTCGCTGTGGCGCTTGACCGCGCCGCTGACCTTCGCCATCTGCATGAGCGAGAGCATACCCTCCTGCATCCGCGCGCCGCCGGAAACCGTGCAGCCGACAACGGGCAGGCGGTTTTCCACCGCGTACTCAAAAATACGCGTTATCTTCTCGCCCACGGCCACGCCCATGCTGCCCATCATAAAATACGGCTCCATGACAAACAGGCAGCACTCGCGCCCGTCAATCCTCGCCGTGCCGCAGATAACCGCCTCCGTCTCGCGCGAGGCGTTGCGCGTCGTCTCCAACTTCTTCGGGTAACCGGGAAAGCTCAGGAAGTCGTCCGCGCACAGTCCGGCATACATTTCCGAAAAGCTGCCGCTGTCAGTCAGAAAGCTCACGCGCTGGCGCGAGTTCATGCGGAAATGGTAATCGCAGTTGGTGCAGCAGTGGTCGTTGCCCCAGAGCTGGCTGAGCGGAATCTGCCTGTGGCAGTTGGGACAGGTCTTTGCCGGCTCGTTGTCGTCCTGTGCTATGGGCGCGGACTGCCTGCCGCCCTTCTCCAGCTCATTTTTCGGTTGAAAGTTGAAAAAATCAATAAACGGCATGGCCGTCACCTCACTTGTTCAAAAGAGACAAATCATAGCTGCCGTCCATAAACTCGCGGCCGCTGACTATCCCAAGCTG
>CATJWA010000236.1 GCA_949744025.1 uncultured Eubacteriales bacterium | reverse complement strand
TACTCCTGCTGCTGGGCGGTATGCCGGTTTTCGACTCGGTGACGCTCACCTTCGGCACCGCCGGCACCGGCGGCTTCGGCATCCGCGGTGACAGCGTCGCCTCCTACAGCCCCTACTGCCAGTGGGTGATAGGCATATTCATGATAGTATTCGGAGTCAACTTCAACGTCTACTACCTGATGCTTATACGCCGCTTCCGCAAGGCGCTGAAAAACGAGGAGCTCAACGTCTATCTGGCGATAGTGCTTTTGTCCACGGCGGCAATCGCGATAAACACCGCCGGACGCTTCTCCGGCGCGGAGGAGACGGTGCGCGCCGCGTTTTTCCAGGTCGCGTCAATCATAAGCACCACGGGCTACAGCACCGTGGACTTCAACCAGTGGCCGCAGATATCGAAAATGATACTGCTTGGCCTGATGTTCATCGGCGGCTGCGCGGGCAGCACTGGCGGCGGGGCGAAGGTTGTGCGCATACTGCTGATGTTCAAATCCGCGAAAAGCTCAATCTACCGCGTGCTTCACCCGAACTCGGTCAAGCTCCTGCACATGGACGGCGAGGTCATCGACGACGACACTGTAAGCTCCGTCAACGCGTACATGATGCTGTATTTCATCATTATTGCGGTTACCACGCTGCTGGTGTCCATCGACGGGCAGAGCATGGAGACGACCTTCAGCGCCGTTGTGGCCTGTGTAAACAACATAGGCCCCGGTTTTGACGCCGTCGGTCCCGCGGCAAGCTTCGGCGCTTTGTCCGGCTTTTCCAAGCTGGTTTTGACCGTGGCGATGCTGATAGGGCGGCTGGAGATTTATCCGATTCTGATTCTCATGGCGCCGGGAATCTGGAAAAAATAAATGGCGTCAAGATACATATGAAAAATTCAAGGCAGCGTCCCCCATGGGGTGCTGCCTTGAATTTTTTAAAAGCTTTTATCATGCCTTATCCTACGCTGACATCCCCCGCGTTTTCTACACGAGAGCAGCGCACGGTTACGCGGCTTTGTCCTCCCACGGTGCAGGTAAGCAGGGTCAAATCCCACTCGCCGTCATTCAGCCCGTCAATATCCATGGGGCCAAGCTGCTGCAATTCCGACACCGTATAGAGAAAAACATTGCCGGCGGCGTCCGTGAAGATTATCTCGTCTCCCTGGCTCAATTCCTTCAGCGCGCCGAAATGCCTCGGATAGTTATGGGCGAGAATAATCATGCTGTCAAGATACGCGGAGCCCGAGAAGCGGCAGGGCGAGAGCGTCAGAGACGGATAGCTCCACTCGCTGATTACCGGAAGAATAAGCGACTGCGAGGGTATTTCAAGAATACCGATGCACAGATTTCCGTCAATCTCCAGAACGGGCATGTCCATCTCGGGATTCAGGACATAGTCCGGAACAGGCTCCGTCTGCGGCGTATGCGCGCTCTCCGCCTCCGGCTTTGGGCGCGCATACGTCCTTTTGGCAGGCAGCTCGGCCTCGAGGCCCCGCACCAGGCTTTCCGCGCTGCCTGCCGCTCTGCGTCCGTCGTTGAGCCTGCTTATTCCTGTGCCGGCCGCGGCGGCAAGCAGCAGAAGGCCGACGGCAATGAGCGTATTTGCCTTACGCCTCATGCTTTCCGTGATAGCGGCGCTTTTCCCATATTCCAGCCAGCAGCGCCAGACATCCGGCGGCGGCCAGAAGCCACACAGGACGCCAGTTTGTTCCCGTCTGCGGTATATCCGGCACAGTGGGGTCAGGGTCAACGCCCGCCAGCGGTATGTCGGGGTCGCCCAGATGCTCGGGGTCAACCGGCCGCTCGGGACTGACCGGCTGCTCCGGTTCGACAGGCTTCTGCGGCTCAGTGGGTTCAACCGGCGCCGTCGGCCGGACGGGTATATCGTCGTTGGTAATGGTAAAGACCGTCCCGCCGGAGCCGCTTACCGTCGAGGTGAAGCCCTCCGGAACATCCGGCTCATCCACTGTCCAGGTATAGCTGTCGTTCAGACTGCTCCAGGTATGTGACCACCCGTTTTTGTCGCTGAGCTCTATTGAAGCATATTTCTCCGCATCCCTGTACAGCACCGCCGTGACGGACTCCGGCCGCTTTCCGCCGTCGTCAAGCACCCAGACCTTTTTGACCGTTACGCTGGTATAGCCGTTGTCCGGTTCGTTGGAACCGGCCCTGTGGTTGACAAATTCCGCTTTGGCCGTTTCGCCCTCCTCAATCGTGCCGCTGTCGCCGTTTTTACTTACGGTATAGCCCCTGCTGCCGCTTTCGGTCACGGTGTAGTCTATGCCGGCGGGAAGATTTTCGGCCGTCGCGCTCTCGCCGTGACGGAGCTTAAACTCGGCCACGCCCTCTGTAAAGCTCATATCCCCGTATTGCCCGCTGAGCCTGTCGCTGAGCGTCACCGTAAAGGTAAAGCTCTTTGTCCTGTCGCCCCGTGAGCCCGTTACAGTTTTGCTCACAGTCAGGTGACCCTTTTCAGGCTCCGGCGGGAGCTCCTTTGTGTTTACGAACACGGCCTCGAACGTTTCTCCGGACAGTATCGTTCCCGTGTCGCCGCTTTTGCTCACGTCATAGTCCCCGCTGCCGCTTTCGGTCACGGTGTAGCCTATGCCGGCGGGAAGATTTTCGGCCGACGCGCTCTCGCCGTGGCGGAGCTTAAATTCGGCGACGCCGTCGGTGAAGCTCATATCCCCGTATTGCCCGCTGAGTCTGTCGCTGAGCGTCACCGTAAAGGTAAAGCTCTTTGTCCTGTCGCCCGCGCTGCCGGCAACGGTTTTGCTCACCGACAGGCTGCCGGTCCTCGGCTCGCCCCTGTAGTTGACAAAGCCGGCGCGGGCCGTCGTCCGGCTGACGACGCTCCCGCTGATAGCTCCGCCGGCGGGCAGGCAATGAAATCCGTCCGCGCCGGCGTCCGTCTCCGTGACGGTATACGCCGTTCCCGCGGGCAGTCCGAGGATGACAATCTCCTCGTCGTGGTGAAGGGGCAGCTCGTCCCCGCTTTTGACATATCCCGACTTGTCCGTGCCGTAGAAATAGTAGCTGCCGCTCAGCTCGCTGCCGGCCGGGTCCTTAAGCTCAAGCTTAAACCTGAAATAACGCGTATAGTCGGCATCGCTTACGCCTTCTCCCGTGACGGTTTTGCTGATGGCCAGCGCGCCGGTGTCGGGCGTTTCGTCCTGTTTATCGGTGACGACCACGGTATTGAGCAGCGTGAACAGGCTGGTTATGTCGGTATCCGCAAGAATATCCCTGTTTGTGGAGCTGCCCTTGTCCGCCTCATAGGCGGGGGTGTCGAGCGTAAGGCCGTTCTGCCTTACCCTTGCGCGGATAAAGCCCGTGTCGGTGACAAAGAAGGGGTAATAGTTCCTGCCTCCGTCCTCGTCGTGGAGGCCGTAATCAATCATATTGTTTATGCCGTAATGCAGATTCAGGCTCCGGACAAGTCCGCCGGTATCCGCCAGCGTCATATCTGTCCAGCCTCTTAAATCAAAGCTTCCGCCGGGCTGGACCTGGGCTATGGCGGTTATGTCACGCAGCGTAATATTCACATTGGTGTCGGCGGCATACTTCACCATGGTCTGGGCCAGCTTGCCCACGCCCGCCATGACGGTCACGCCATCGTCCTGCGTGCCGGCGTCGGCATATATGGAATATATTCCCACCACGATGGGAATTTCCGTGGGGTTGAGTTTGTATCCCCCGGGCGCGGAGGTCTCCTTGAGATAATACTCGGTGTTGGCAGAGCTTGCCCATTCCATATTCGCGTAGCCTGCCGGCGCGGCTTCCGACAGCGGCCTGAAAATCAGCACACCGTCCATGCCGTCAACCTCTGCCGTGACTCCGGAGGCCGCGGCTGAGCCGTCGTTCCGGTTGTACAGCGTAAACTCGGCGCCGTTTACTCCCTCTCCGTTTTCGTCAACCTTCCATACACGCAGCTCGCGCTGCTCGTTCGGTATGTATATCAGAGAGCGGAATTCCCGCAGAAACTGGTCCACGTTCAAAAGCGTGATGCCCTGACCCGAGGCGCCCGGCTCGGCGGTCGTCACGGCATAAATCTCATTGACGATTTCTTCCATGCTCCTGCCGGACTGTCTGACATAATTGCCCAGCGCCTCATACTTTGTCCCCGCGTCCGCGGTCCTGTCAATATTCAGCGTGTCGAAAACGTTAGGGTCTATGACGGCGTAAACCATCTTCATGTCCTTGCCGTCGGTCTCCCCCGCGCGCTCATAGCGGTCGGCGCGGCCCGGCAAATCCTGAAGCTCACCGGCAAGCCTGTGATTTTCGCTGTCCCAGCTCAGATACCAGCTCGGAGTGTCGGACAGACCCGCGCACTGGCGCAGCACCGCCTCCAGCACGGCCTTTCGCCAGTCCTCCGCGTCCCTGCCCGCGGGAATAACCGTGTTGTATCCGTCGGTATTGCTGCCGTACAGCGCCACCCACAGTCCGCCGCCGGGCGCGGCGTTTTCCGGTCTGGACATATTTTGCTGGTACAGCATGGGCACCGCCACCACAAGGCCGTTTTTCTTCATGCCGTCGCTCACCGGAAAGACGTTTCCGCTTTCGTCCGTCTTTTGTGAAATGGTGCCGTCCTCGTTGAACCGGCCGTAGGCAACCTTGCTGTTGCCGGTTATATGCGAGGTAAAGCTCGCGTACGCGCCCGTTGTCCAGCGGTTTACCACGACGAGCATTGTATTTGAGTTGTCAAAGCGCAGGACTATATTCTCCGGAAGCGTGCGGTAGCCCGGCGGAGTTTTGCTCTCCTCCAATATGTAATACTCGGTTCCGCCGCTTGTGTACCTGTCTATAAAATTGAAGGGCTGCGGCTCGCCGTTTTCGTCATACTCCATGAAACGCGCAATGCCGTCGGAGCCGGTGGTCAGCGTGGCGAGCGCGCCGCTGGTCAGCTCATATCCGCCGCCGTTCTTTTCCGCCGCATACAGGGTAAATTCCACGCCCTGAATCGGATTGCCGTTCTGGTCAACCTTTTTTATTTCCTGATACAGCCGCGGCTGGAGGTTAAAGCGGAGGGCCAGGCTGGAATCGTAGTTTCCGCGCTCAAGATAGAACATCTTCAGGGTGTGGTTTGTGTTGCTGGCAAAGGTGCCGCCGTTCCACCCTGCCTCGTTGAAATCCTCGCCCTGCACATTCTCAAACAATTCCCTCAGGGTTGTGTAATCCACAGCCATGTTGTACTGGTCGCCCGTGACATCCGTTTTTCCTCTGTCCCCGGGTATCACGCCTCCGGTACGCCAGCTCTGGCCTATGTAAACGTCGCCGGTGGAAAAGTCTATTGTGCCGTAAAGCTCGCTGTGTATGCCGCCGATGTCCAGAACAAGCACGTCGTCGATAAACACCCACACGTCGTCGTCGCCCGAGAACTGGAAGGTCATGGGAATGGGGGCGGACGAGCCGTTGTTGATTGTGCCGTTTTCCGGCTGGCGGAAATCGACCTGAACCGTCATTCCCATGTGGTGGTCGGCCCTGACGGCGTTACCGTTGTTCTCAACGCTCTCGGAGCTGGACAGGATGTTTGTCGGACGGCCGGCGCTGTCCTGTACCTGGATGCAGTCGAAAACCTCGTCCGCGGTGTTGAAGGGGAAAAAGTTTCCAAGGCTCATGTCGCCGTCAAATTTACCCGTAGCACTGTTATAGCCGCCGTCGGTACGCCAGACGGCGGGACCGTCGTACAGGATAAAGGAGTTTGCTCCGTTTGCCGTATTCAGCTCGGCGAAATTCTGCCGGGCGTAATAGTAGTAATAGCCCTCGTCGTCAAGCTGAAACAGGCCGGTTACATTCTCATGGACGGTTTTATCCCCGGCGCCGAGCGGCGTCAAGTCAAACAGGTATGACAGGGAGGTATCCCCGCCGCCCGTCACGGTTCCGTCCGCATTGGCCGTAAAGCCGGCGTTGGCCAGCACGCCCGGCGACAGCGCGCGGGCCGCGTTTACGTCTCCGGCGGTTCCCGCGCCCGTGTAATTCTCCGCCCAGTGAAGAAAGGCCACGTCTGTTACTCCGCTTGAAGGCGTACCCGTGGCGTCGGGCAGAGGCCGGCGCGCGTTCGCCAGATTGATGCGCGGATAGCCGTCGCCGCCCAGCACAGGCTCCACTATGCCCTTCATGTTTGTATGCGCCTTTCCCCAGGGGCGGCCGGCTCCGGAGCCGAGATTCCAGTAGCCGGCGCCTACCATGCTGTCGCCGAAAAGCAGCAGGCGGCCGTGGTTGATTCCCATGTTCCACGTTGACGGCACCGCTACATTATTTGTCTTGGGCAGAAGGTCGTCATTCACGTCGCCGTTGTTGTACATCTGCGTGCTGTAGTTAAACAGGTTGACAGTAACGCCCTCGGGCTGGATGCCGCGGACGATGTGGTCGGAAAAGCTGTCGTCGTCCGTCAGGGGGCGTCTTACTCCGGGATACGCCTTATCCGCGTAAGTCTCCGCTCCGCCCAGCTCGAGCATTACATGCAGCTCCGGCACGTTCCCAGCCAGAGAATAGCCCTCGGGAACGGCGGCCGTCAGGACCCAGCGGCCCTGAAAGATTTCCTCGGGAAAATCGCTCAGCTCCCAGGAAATGTCCAGAACGGTCTCCGAGCCGTCCGCGAGCAGAGCCGTTACGGCGCCGGGCAGAAGCTGCGTCAGCACATCCGCCGTGACGGGGTTTTCCTCGCAGGCTCCCGGCAGTCCGAGGCTCCACATTGATACGTCCCCGTTCCATTCAAGCTGTCCGTCCTCATCCGCCCATTCCCAGGCCGTCACGGTATAGGCGGCGTCTCCGGCGCAGAGCGGGCACACATGCACACACGGGCGACCCTCCACGGCCTCGGCGTAGCCGCAGTCCGCGTCGTGCTCGTGGGAGCACGGCTGTCCGTCCGACGGCCCGACGTAGCCGCAGTCCGCGTCGTGGACATGGGGACAGCTCAGGCTCAGACACTCCTCGCCGTGGACATGGGCACACTCGATCGCAAAGCAGCTCCCGTCATGCTCGTGCGGGCAGGCGTCGGCCTGCTTTTCCCCTCCCTCGGCAGGCTCCTCACCGTCGGAATAGCAGTCCGCGGAGTGAACATGAGGGCAGGACTCGGCATAGCAGCTCTCGTCGTGAATATGAGCGCAGACGGATGTAAAGCAGTCCTCGCCGTGCTCATGGGAGCACGCGCGGCCCTCAGCGGGCTCGATGTAGCCGCAGGCTTCGTCGTGAACATGAGTGCACGGCTGTTCATCCAACGCGCGGACATACCCGCAGGTCTCGTCATGGACGTGTCCGCACGCAGACGCGGCGTTTTCCTCGCCGGCCTGCGCCGTGTCAGCGCTTTGCTGAGCGTCCTCCGCGTCAGGCACGCTGTCCAGGGTCAGGCCGCTCACGGGGGAGAGCAGCAAGGCCAGGCACAGGACCACCGCCACGGAAAGCCGCATGGCTAAAATTCTCTTTCGCATATGGTTGCCTCCATAAAAAGCGTATTTCTTCCCGAAACACCGCTGTTTTTACCGCTCCGGCGGCGCAATGACAAAGGGCTCAAGGCCCGGCAGCCGCGCGAGCCTGCGCGCGACCGTTTCCGGATCAGCCGGCTTGAAAATACACCGCTCAAGCGGAATACCCTTCTGCTCAAGGCTCTTGCCGTCTTCTCCGGTGACAAAAAATATTTCCGTTTCCGGGAACTCCGCATGAACAGCCTCGGCCAGCTCCAGACCGTTCATTCGGGGCATTTCAATGTCCGTGAACAGGATGTCGCAGGGCCGGCCGCGGATATTGGCCAGGGCCTCCTCCCCGTCCGCAAAGCCGCACACCACCGCCTCCGGCATAACCGAGGCAATAACCCGCTTGAGCACCCTGACGTTCAATTCAACATCGTCCGCCACAAAAATCAGCATTTTGTCCCTCCCAACCGGCAGGTACAACATAATTTCTCTTATGTTGTAGTTCCGGGTGCGGAGGGGAACCGGTTCCGCTAAATAAATGGAGCCTGTGTCCGGACGGGCCCCCGACACAGGCGTAAATAATCAAGCGGGGCAGAAAATTTTCTTCGTCCCCGCCTGTTTTCATGCTGTTTTCAAAAAAGTATTGAAATTTTGGATGTAAGCCGTTATAATGACTTATGTATAAACGCGCTGTGTGCGCTACGGACTACAACATAAGAGAAATTATGTGATAATCAGCCCCACGCGCTCCATTTGACGGGCGTGCACCGTTCCGCTCTCGGCGGTGTAGATTCTGGTGGTGCTGACATTGGAGTGGCCCAGGATGTCCGCAAGGCGGGATAAATCCTTTTCCTGCGCGTAATACGCCCGCGCAAAGAGATGGCGGAGATTGTGCGGAAACACCTTGCCACTTTCCACGCCCGCGCTCCTGCACAGCGCTTTCATATCTCTCCATATATTTGAACGATCCAGCGCCTTGCCCGTTCGGGTGGTAAACACCGCCCCTGCGGTCTTTTTTTGTTTTCGGCAGTATTTTGTCAGCAGGCGGCACAGTCTGTCAGGGAGGAAAACGGTGCGCCGCTTACCCTTGCAGCTAATCTCGGCCCGTCCCGCGCGCGCTGCCTCCACGGTGATAAATTTCAGCTCGGACACTCTTATGCCGGCGCAGCAGATGGTTTGCAGGACAAGGGACAGCCGTTCGTTGTTCCGATGCTCCGCCGCCCTGACAAGGCGTGCGTATTCGCCGCGGGTCAGCTCCCTGCTCTCGTCCATAAAAAGAGACTTTTGTATTTTCAGCGGCTTGACCGTCAGCTCACGCCAATTCATAAAGGCGAGAAAGCCGTTGACCGCCGCGAGCATGGAGTTGACGCTTGCCGGCGCATACGTCTCGGTCAGCCGCCGCTTCCAGTCAACAAGAGATATCTTGTCCAGCGGCCGGCCGTCCAGATATGCCAGCAGGACTCCAAGGTCGTGGGTATACTTCTGAATGGTGGCGGCGCTTCGCTCCTGCTCCCGCAGGTAAGTCATGTAGCTGTCTATGAGTTTTTCGTTAAGCTCGGCCTTTTTCCTTGTCATAAACGCTCTCCCTCTTTTAATTGATATGCTTTATTATAACGGCCCTGAGCTTAATCATTCAGAAAACATAGCCGCATAAACTAATTTACCCGTCTCGCGCCTGCTGCCCGCCCGCAAAAATAGTGCAGGCGCATGATACGACGGTATCATGCGCCTGCACTATTTTTACAGATTTGTGTTTACAAGCCTGACGCTTTGGGGGGAAGCCTCCGATTTGCCTCAGCCTCCCGTAAAGAACGAGATTATCCTGTCAATAAAATCTCCTATGCTGGTGACAATATTCTTCACAGTCTCCGTTATGCCGGAAACCTTCTCCTGGGCCTCGGCAAGACGCTTTATCGTGTTCTGGACGTACTCCACCTTCTCGCGCAGCTCGTCGCTGTTCATCTTCTCCAGCGCGCGGCACAGCGTCACAAGCTGGTCGAGCTGGCTGTCCTTGAGGGAGATGTTGTACTGTCCGGCGATGGAGCTTATCTCCGACTTGATTTCCCCGTCGCTCATTTCCTTCGTCTCGTCGAGAATGAGCTTTATCTCGTTTACTATCGTAACCGCGTCGTAGCTGCCTATCTCGTCGGCCAGCTCGCCGGTTATCACCAGCTCCTGGGTGCTCACAAGCTTGGCAATCTCGTCAAGCTCCCGGCCGCTGATGTCCTCGTACGCCTTGTAAATGCCCGTGAGCGCCGCGGTGCCGCTGACCTGGAATGGCGCGGCGACTATTATCTTCGCGTTGTCTATTCCCGCGGTGACAAGCGCGTTTATAAACATCTCCTGCGTGCACCAGGTCAGGTTCTGCGTCTGTATCTGGAGCCCCTCCCCCTCGGGGAGAACCTCCACGTAGATGCAGGAAATGGAGTTGGTTCCGATTATGGAGCTGTCCACCAGTCCGTCAAGGTACTCGCGCTCCTCGGCGTTTGTCACGGTCAGCTCCCTGACGCTGCCGCGCTCGACGCCGAACATGTCATATACCTGCGCAATCTGCTCGTCCGTAAGATTGGCGCCTATAACCGCGCGGGCCTCCCCCGCGGCTAAATCCCCGTCAGCCACGGCCGGAGCCGCGGCGCAGAGCATGAAGCACAGGCAAAGCAGCAGCGCAACGCTTCTTTTTTTCACTACGTCTCAATCCTTTCGTAAAAATTCTTCAATGCCGCGCAGAAACGCAGCCGGCTTATTATAATACGCTTAAGCATAACATATAATAAACTCGAATTGTGTAGTATTTGTAAACTGCGCGTAAACAATTTTATTCTCCCAAACCCGCCCTCCCTGTATCTGCGATATCGATTTAACGCTTTGTAATGTTAAATTTCACAATATATGGGGGGCACGGATGAAAAAAACTATAAGATAATCCACTTGAAATGTGTTCGCGTATCATTTATTATACTTATGTATTAATTTAATATGCCATATGAAGCATGCAGGAAAGTAATTTTGCATTTTGCGAAATTTGCCGAAGGAGTAACACTCTCAGGAGCCCAAAGGGGCGGAGACTGCATGCGGATGGGATTCTGGAGAAGCCCGCACAAAGCGCGGGGGCCGAAGGTGCAAAGCGCGAATTGCGTTAATCTCTCAGGCAAAAGGACAGAAGTTTTCAGCGGCTTGTGGGGAAAGCCGTTTGCTTTGTCATTGTCGGGAGCGTGCCGTTTCGGTGTGCTCCTGTGTTTTATACACACAGCTCCGGCCCCGGCAATGGCAAAAAAAGAGAAAAAGTAAAAAGGGAGGAAACAAAATGACATTCAGCGAGATTGTAAGCTGGCTTTACGGAATAGCCTGGGGACCCTGGATGCTTATCCTGCTTGTGGGCACCGGCATTTTCCTGAGCGTCGGCGTTCGCTTCATCCAGTTCAGCAGGTTTGGCTACGCGATGAAGAACACCATCGGAAAGATTTTCCATAAGCAGGCCGCGGGAGAGGGCGAGGTTACGCCCTTCCAGGCCGTGACCACCGCCTTGGCCGCCACCGTGGGCACCGGCAACATAGCGGGCGTCACCGGAGCCATCATCGCCGGTGGACCCGGAGCCGTATTCTGGATGTGGCTGGCCGCCCTGTTCGGAATGGTAACGAAGTACTCCGAGGTTGTGCTGGCCGTGAAGTTCCGCGAGCGCAACGAGAAGGGCGACTGGGTCGGCGGTCCCATGTACTACATAAAGAACGGCCTGGGCAAGGGCTGGAAGTGGCTGGGCGCCGTGTTCTGCGTGTTCGGCTTCCTGGCCGCCTTCGGCATAGGCAACATGACCCAGGTCAACACCATCGCCAGCTCCATAAACACCGCCATTGACGCCTTCGGCGGCAACACCGGCGCGCTCACCGTGACCCTGTTTGGACAGGTCGTGCCCGTGAGCAGCATTATCATCGGCGTTATCATCGCCGTTATCGTAGCTCTGGTTCTTCTCGGCGGCATCAAGCGTATCGGCCGCGTGACCGAGAAGCTGGTGCCCTTTATGGCGGTTGTGTATATTCTCGCCTCGCTCATTGTAATCATCGCAAACGCAAACAGCATTATCCCCGTGTTCGGCATGATTTTCAAGGGCGCTTTCAGCGCCGAGGCCGCGCTGGGCGGAGCCTTCGGCATCACCATCATGACCACCATCCAGAAGGGCGTCGGCCGCGGAGTGTTCTCCAACGAGGCCGGCCTCGGCTCCGCGCCCATGGCCCACGCCGCCTCCTCCGAGAGCGACCCCGTAAAGCAGGGCCTGTACGGTATCTTCGAGGTATTCATGGACACCATCGTTATCTGCACGCTCACCTCCCTGTCCCTGCTGTGCGGCACCCGCGGAATCGGCATGGAGCTTGAGTGGGGCGGAAGCGGCGGCACCGAGCTGGTGTCCGCGGCCTTCAGCGGCGTTTTCGGCGGACAGATTGGCTCGCTTATCATCGCCGTCGGCATCACGTTGTTCGCCCTGTCCACGGTTCTGAGCTGGTCCCTGTACGGCACCCGCTGCTTTGAGTTCCTGTTCGGCAGCAAGGCCGTGCGCGGCTATCAGATAGTTTTCATCTGCGTCATCATCATCGGCTCCACCCTGAAGATGCAGCTGGTCTGGGATATCGCGGAAACGCTCAACGGCTTCATGGCCATACCCAACCTTGTTGCCCTGCTCGGCCTGTCCGGCGTGGTGGTGAAG
This sequence comes from uncultured Eubacteriales bacterium, assembly GCA_949744025.1. Taxonomy (GTDB): domain Bacteria; phylum Bacillota; class Clostridia; order Oscillospirales; family Oscillospiraceae; genus JAMPGF01. The sequence goes on along the minus strand of CATJWA010000236.1, from coordinate 2,117 downwards.
CTCACAAGGGACTATTTTTCGGGACGAGACCGGCTGAATTAAGAATATAACAAACGCGCCTCGGCGGCCCAAATGGGCCGCCGAGGTATTTTTTTTGCTTACCGGCAGAGCCGGCAGAAAGCCCGTTTTTTCTTCTTCCGCTCCCGCGCGTCAGGACTCGTCCGGAAGGCGCGAGATGACAGCCGCGGCCTCGCCCCGGCTTATCGCGGCGTCGGGACGCAGCGTGCCGTCGGGGTAGCCCTGAAGCCAGCCCCTGTCGGTGTTGTCGCCTATCAGTATCCGGTACTGGTAGGCGCAGTTGAGGTAGCCCCAGGCCCAGTGGCTCACGTCCACGTCGGAAAAGTCAATCGGGTCGCCGTACCAGGCGGGGAAGGGGATAAACAGCGAGCGGTGCAGCAGCTTCACAAACTCCGCGCGCGTCACGCCCTGTTCGGGGCGGAAGGTTCCGTCGGGGTAGCCGGAGACGATGCCGCAGTCAGCGAGATAGGCCACGGCGCGGGAGTACTCCGAGTCCGCGGGGATATCGGAGAAGGGACACCGGACCTCAAGCTCCCCGCTCTCTGGGCGGATTAGCTCGTACAAAAGCCGGGCGCAGTCGCCACGGGTCAGCTCCGCGTCCGGAGAGGCGTTCAGCTCCGCCGCCTGAGCGGGAATGCGCGCCTCGTCCAGCCCCGGCACCGCCGCGCCGCCGTCTGCTTTTATGGTCCGCGCTATCGTCTCGTGCAGCGCGCTGTACGCCGCGAAATAGTCCTCGCGGTTTTCCTCCGCCGCGTCCACGCCGCCCACGACCCCGACCAGGACGAAGGCGCTGCCGGCGTTCACGGCGACTATCGGGCAGGAGGCGTAGGAGTATTCGTCGGAGTAAAACGTGCTTTTAGGCGTCTTGACCCTCAGCGTGCCGAGGCTGCCGCCCCAGCCGGCCTCCGTCATCGCGGGCGCGTAGCGGAACTGGAAAACACCGGCGGCGTTCTCGGGCAGAAAGCCTTCACCCGTGCCGTCTCTCGGCCGGCCGGCGTCCGCGCTCCAGCCTCCCTCGCCGGGTGTATGCACGTACAGAGTGTCGTCCGTGTACTCCTCGATTACGATATCCTTCGCCAGCTCCGCCGGCAGGGTGAAGGAAAAGCCGTACCTGTCGCTGTGGAAGGTCCGGTCCTCCTCCGCCGCCAGCGCAGGCGCGCTCAGCAGGCAAAGCGCCAGCAGCAGCGCCAATGTGCGCACAGCCGTTTTTTTCATAGCGTTTTCTCCTTTCTTTTACCGCGCAGTCAGTAATATAGCGTAAGCTTTGCTTCCAGTATACAGCATATACTCCGGTAATTCAAATTTTTATGCTCAGGCAACGTCCCTCCTCCAGTGCTTTTTTATGAAATTAAACATTCAGCCCCCGCGGCCTTTTCGGCACTTGTAATTGATTCATGGCCGTGCTATAATTTATAAAATATGCAAATTTCGACAAATTACCACATTTTTTCCACCGCAAAAACACTTTAGGGGGAACAAAATTGCTCTGTGTGAAAAAACGCGCTATTGCATTTTGCCTGTGCCTTATCTCCCTGTGCCAGCTTCTTGCCGCTGGCGCGGCCGCGGACGAGTCCTCCGCCGGCTTTACCGTCACTTTCCGCATCGCTGGGCGCAGCGAAACGCGCGGCGTGGACGCGGGCGGGATAACGGCGGACATACCCCAGCCCGAGGCCCCCGAGGGACTGCGCTTCGTTTCCTGGCGCGACGGCAGCGGCGCGGCTGCTTTCCCCGAAATGCAGGCAATAAGCTCCGACACCGCTTTCACGGCCGTTTTCGCTCCCGAGCTGAGCCGCGAGCATGTAAGCTGCATCAGCGGCTATGACGACGGCTCCTTCCGCCCCGATGCGTCCCTCACCCGCGCCGAGGCCTGCGCAATGCTGCAAAAGCTTCTGCCCGAGGATTTCCGGCTCCCCGCTCAGGACGGGGCCGGCGGCGCTTCTCCCGAGGCCGAGATGTCCGTGGAGAAGCCCTCTGAGGCCGAGGCGGAGGCAGACGCGTCCTATGAAGCCAATACTTCCGCGGATGCTCCATCTGAGACGGAGGCGGACGGGAGCGTTCCTGAGCCCTGGTATGCCGGCGCGGTATCCGTCATGTCGCGG
>CATJWA010000235.1 GCA_949744025.1 uncultured Eubacteriales bacterium | reverse complement strand
TTATCTGGGCAAGATAGCGGCAAAGATATACGGCGACGGCTCAAAGTGGATTGACATCTATAAGGCCAACCCCGGCACGATAAGCAATCCCAACGAAATCTGGGTCGGACAGATTCTTGTTATTCCCGCGGCGTAAGCTCGTGCGGGAGCAGTACCTTTAATCAAGCGGAACCGGCATGGCCTTTTGGCCATGCCGGTTTTTGACGCAATCGGATTTGACAAAGCGGGCGCGGCATGGTATTATTAACCGGATATTACAACGAATAACGGCGCGGTGTGCTTTGCGCCGGCTTATGCGGAGGTTGTCGATATGGCTGATTCCAAAATCACGGCCGAGCAGGCTCTTCACAGACTCATGGAGGGCAACAAAAAATTCTGCTCCGAGCATTATGACGTTCACCCGACAGTAAAGGAGATAGAGTCGCTCGTGGACGGTCAGCACCCTTACGCGGCGATTGTGTCCTGCTCGGATTCGCGCGTGCCGCCGAACGAGGTGTTTGACTGCGATTTGGGCGAGATTTTTGTTGTGCGCACGGCCGGAAACGTGGTGTCCGATTTTGAGCTGGGCAGCATAGAGTACGCCGTGGAGCACCTGGGGACTCCGCTTGTTATGGTTTTGGGGCACAGCAACTGCGGCGCGGTTGCCGGAGCCTATGAGTGGACCGGAGGCAAGGGTGCGCTTGCCGCGATTATGGACGAGGTCATGCCCTCCGTTACCAGAGCGAGAGGGAAGGCGGCGGACAGGGAGGAAGTAATCTCGCTGGCGGAGCTTTATAACATAGAAAACAGCGTCAACCGGCTGCTGGAGAGCGAAATTTTGAGGAGTATGCCTGCCGGGGCGATAGTCGGGGCGAAGTACGACATACATTCCGGTGTGGTTGAGCTTGTGTGACAACGCGCGTCGGCGTTCAGGAAAACAGCGGCGCCAGGGTGCGCCGCTGATATATGCGGGCATGATGGAATTGGCAGACATGCGAGATTTAGGTTCTCGTGCAGCAATGCGTTGGGGTTCAAGTCCCCATGCCCGCACCATGATAAGCTGACGGACCGCCAAGAGGGTGGTCTGTCAGCTTGTTGTATATTGTAGAGATTGATAAGTACATAGTAAATTATAGAATCTTAGATGCCGATGCGCAGAATTTCACAACGAAATTAAGCGGGGGACAAATATCTATAGTGCTTCGCTGCACCAATAACAAGCGGGGACTGCCAAAATGCAGTCCCCGCCGCGCCGGAAAACAGCTCTCTTTTAACACGCCGGCACTTGACCCAGGTCCCGAACACTGCCAGCCTTACGCAAGGTGGCGTTGTGTTCCAGTCGGTATCCGACCATTCGCCGTTCATGCCGTTTGATACTGATTTTCAAATTAAGCTTTGCTAAGCCTGTTAATTTGAAAATGTGCGGTCTTTGCGCACCGAAAGCTTTTTGGGCTTTAGTATGCGGCACCGGCACCGGTCTTGAGCTTAATTATGAGAGCCCTGCCGACCGCCTCTTTATCAGGTCCGAGCTTATTATGGCCCTTTACGAGAAAAATACTGCAAGAAAATTTTGCAAATCCGGTTAAAAAACGGATATATGGAATACAATAAGAACAGGCTATTGACTAAGGGGGTATAATGGAAATGCGTAAAGCGCGTAAAAGACAGGAGACGGAGCGTATGCTTTTCAGCGCCCGTCAGGAGCTGGTTGATGTGCGCAGCTCGCTTGAGCAGGCGTACTGTGTATTTAACAGCACCTCGGACCCTGAGATTTTGGAGACCTCTATCCTGGAAATTCAGGCGCTTCAGTCAAAGTACAGCCACACTCTCCGAAACCTGAAAAATATAAGCGAGGCATAAAATGATTATAATCGCAGTAATTTTCCTTGTCGCAATCGGCATTTTTCTCCTGTCCCTGACCCTTCGACTCCTGAAAAGGCCGATTGCATGGATTCTTAAATTCCTAATCCACGCCTGTATGGGATACGCGGCACTTTTTATTTTTAACTTTGTCGGAGCCTGGTTCGACATAAGTCTGGGGCTGAACTGGGTCAACGCCGCCGTAACCGGTGTTTTGGGTGTTCCGGGCGTGATACTTTTGCTGTTGATAAAATATTTGTTGTAATACATAAAAGCGGGAACCGGCTAAAATGATAAAATAAGGCATCAAAAAAGCGCGATATTTTATCGCGCTTTTTTTGTTCTTATTCATGTTCTTGAGTTTTCGGGCGCGGACTTATACCGCTGAGAATGAATATGGATTTGGCTTGAAATAAAGCAGGCGGGATGCTATAATATCTCAGAAATTAGTGGAAGGGATGGTAGGCTATGACAAAACGTCTTTTTCTTCTGATATTATCTGTATGCTTATTTTTGATGTTGACCGCGTGCGGCGGTCAGGGACAGGCTCCGACCGATATTTCTCCGGTAAGAGAGATGGTTTCTCTTACTGTGTGGGGAGCGGAGGAAGATGAGGCGCTGCTTGAAGATATATTTGACTCTTTTAAAAAGCATTATGCCGATCGGGCTGACTTCTATATAACCTACCGGCCGCAGAGCGAGTCCGGTTGTAAGGACGCTCTGCTGGGAGACCTGGAGGCGGGAGCGGACGTGTTTGCCTTTGCCGACGACCAGGTGGCTGCGCTGGCGGCCGCAGGCGGACTGAATCCTATAGCGGATGAGGCGGAGATTCGAAGGGCGTCCCTCCCCGCTTCGGTCGAAGCGGCCAGCGTGGGTGGTACTATGTACGCATACCCGCTGACGGCGGATAACGGCTATTTCTTATACTACAACAAGTCATATTTCACTCAGGAGGATATTCAAAGCCTTGAGCGTATGCTGGAGGTTGCGGCCCAGGCTGAAAAGCTGGTGTCTATGGACTGGTCCTCTGCCTGGTACGTCTATGCGTTTTTTGGAAATACGGGGCTTAAGGTGGGGCTCAACGAGGATGGACTGACAAATTACTGCACATGGAACGACAACAACGCTCCTATCCGTGGGATTGACGTGGCGCAGGCCATGCTGGATATTGCCGCCAGTCCCGCCTTTTCCAACCGTCCGGACACGGAATTTATGGCAGGGGTACAGGACGGCTCCGTGATTGCCGGTATAAGCGGTGTGTGGAACGCTGTGGCTGTAAAAGAGGCTTGGGGAGATGACATGGGCGCGGCCAAGCTGCCGGTCTATACCTGCGCGGGGCAGCAGGTGCAGATGGCCTCCTTCTCCGGCTGCAAGCTAATCGGCGTGAACGCTTATTCCGAGTATCCGGAGTGGGCGGCGCGTTTGGCAGAGTGGATAATAAGCGAGGAAAATCAGCGCCTGCGTTTTGAGGTGAGGGGTCAGGGGCCGGCCAATATCAATGCGGCCAACTCTCCGGAGGTACAATCATCCCCGGCTATCGCTGCTTTGCTGGAACAGTCTAATTACTCTCAGCTTCAGCGGGTTGGAGGAAAATTCTGGGAGCCTGTAGCTGAATTTTCGGCCAGCATGGCCCAGGGAAATCCTGCCGGAAGCTCCCTCCAGTCTCAGCTTGACCGAATGGCAGAGGGTGTAAGCGAGCGCTAAGCAAGGTATATCATCATTGGGAGGGAATCACATGAAAGGCAGACTGACATTGCAGCAGCGCCTGATTTTGCCCATTATTCTGCTGGGACTGATTACGCTGCTTTCAAATATACTGGCTGTATTCAGCATCAACAATGTTCATGCAAATGCCGGAAGCATTGTGGACAGGAGTATGGTCAGCGAGGAACGGCTTGAGGATATCCGGAGGTCCGTGATGGATATTCACCGCCTGGCCTTGTCGCACATTGTAGCGGCGGACCACGCAACAATGATTCGGCTGGTACAGGAGATAAAGTCGGAGGAGGAGGCCCTGGACGATAAGCTGAGCGCTTATGGGAGCTTTGTCTCCGACGGGGACAGGGAGACCTATCAGTCCCTTATCGGAAGCTATGAGCAGTTTAAGCACGCTCTGGTATATCTTGTGTGTGCCAGCGCTGACAGCAAGACACAGGAGGCCTACGCCACGGCCAACGGAGACGTCGCCCAGTTCGGAGAAGCGGCCGAGGCGGATATTGACGCGCTCTCTGCGTCAGTCAACGCGCAGGCGGAAGCGGCACGGAGCAGGCTGACAACGGTTTACATTATCTCCCTGGTTACCAGCGCTTTTACGCTGATTTTGGGTATTTGCCTGGTGGCTGTGGCTTTTAGGATTATCCGCAAATATGTCCTCGTGCCAATTAAAAACGCGATGGAAACCTTGCAGGACAGCTCCGAGCAAATCAGCGGAGTGGTTGGAGAGGTGAGGCAGAGAACACGGACCTCCAACGACAGCGTCCGGAGCTTATCGGGACTTACGGAACAGCTATCGGGCGCTTTGGAGGAAATTGCGGGAAGCGCGGCATCTATCACCTCCAGCGCCGCCGGAACACAGGGGGACACCCAGAGCATGGCCGAGGAATGCGCAGACATCACGACATACTGCGCGGAAATGCGTAGCAGGGCGGAGGAAATGGAGCTTTCCGCTCACAATGAGAAGGAAAAAGTCCGCGCAGGGACGGCGGATATAATGATTATGCTGGACCAGGCCATTGAAAAAAGTCGAAGCGTGGAGCAAATCGACATCCTCACCAATGACATTTTAAATATTTCCTCGTCAACCAAGCTTATTGCCATCAACGCGTCTATAGAAGCTGCGCGGGCCGGAGCGGCGGGGGCGGGATTTTCCATTGTGGCTCAGGAGGTCAATCAGCTTGCAGTTTCCTGCACCGAAACTGCCAACCACATTCAGGAGGTCAGCGGAATAGTTATGGGGGCGGTAGACTACCTGTCCGACAGCGCGCGTAAATTGGCCGATTATCTCAGTCAGGCCGTTGCAGACCAACTGGAGCGGTCCGTCCTGGCAGGCCAGCAGTATCGTGAGGACGCGGACTATATCGGTAAGGCTATGGAGGCGTTCAATGATAAGGCAGAGCACCTGAAGGAGGCTATGGATCAGATTGCTGTTTCAATTTCCAGTATATCCGGGGCGATAGACGGAGCGGCTTCAGGTATTACGGGCGCCGCGGGCAGCACACGCGTTCTTGTAGATGATATGGCTGGTATTACCGTGAAGATGGATACAAATCAGGAAATTGTTGGAGAGCTTCAAAAGCAAATGGATGTGTTTGCAAAGCTGTAAAGGAATATATTAAAACCGCAGTCTCTATTTAAATATAGAGACTGCGGTTTAATTTATATTTTCTTTCGACAGGCTCTTAGACTTTACGGTGTGTTCACAATACCCACAAAGAGCGGCAGACCGTCATGAGAAGTAATTGCAAAGACAAAGGGCCGGTCGAGAACAAAGTCGACCTCCTCCTCGGGAGGCGCGGCCGCGCCGCAGGCCGCCAGCACCGTGTAGGCCGCGGCGATTACGCCCTCCTCGTCTATGGCCACGCGCGCGGCGTGCTGTGCCCTGGATAGAAAGACGCCCTCGGCGTCTCCCGTCAGGGGAGAGAAATCGGATACCGCAGGGTCAAATATGTCCCTTATGCCCAGCGCGGCGAGGCTGTCCGAAAACTCAAGGTCGGATGCAACGTCAAACTTGGGCACGGCAAGATTGACTATGAGGAATTTGTCCTCCGCGCCCTCTTGACCTCCGGAGAGCAGAAAATCCATGGTCTTGCCGTCGGCGATAAGCTCCTCGGGCGTCACACCCTCGTCGGGGAGAAGAAACCACATAGAGCCGCTGCCCTCGAGGGATTTGCCATAGGCGGAAAATTTGCCGCTCCAGTAATAGGAGCCGGTTCCGCTGCTGTGCATGAAGTCGCGCTCGACGTCGCCGCCGGGAGCGTGGAAGGTTTGCGGAGATGTTTGGCCTTCAGAGAACCTGCCGCTCCATTTTGCGCGGAAATATATCGTCGAGCAAAGCGCAAGAATAGTGTTGGGGTCGGTTTCCACGCCCTCGGCCTGCTCCCTGAGAAGCCCGCCGGTCTGCTCGCTGAGCCAGTTTTGCAGCGCCGCGTTGAGCTCGTCTGAGCCCATCTCGCCGTGGTAGGAGCAGGCGTAGTAATGCTCGGCCAAAGCATCCACGGTATTTTTCTCGTAATTGACCGAGTCATCCAGCCATACCGAGTTTGCCAGTACGCTGGTCACGGCCCCGTCGTCGCAGTAGTTGGCGTTCCAGACAGCCTTTGCCTCGGTACGCAGGGCCTCAAGACTGTCGCTGCCGAGAAGCTCGAGAATCTGCGCGCGGCTTTCGCCGTCAGTGGTTTCCGCCAGCATGGCAAGGGCCATGTAGATGTTCACAGGCGAGCATATGCGGTTTTCGCCCTGCGCGCCGGAGAGGAGCTGCGGCACACTGGAGCGCAGATAGTCCTCCAGCGCCTCGGCATAGCCATCCGGCTGGCTGCGCTGTGCCTTGCGGCTGTCCCACCAGGCGTCGTAGACCTTGTCAAAGCCGTCGCTGTCAAATTCACCGTTGGATTTGAAGTATTTTGTCTCGTCAGGATAGGGTGCCATCTGCGGATAGTCCGGTTCGGCCGCAAGCAGCTTTCCGGGGCCTGACGCTGCGCCGTTTCCGCAGGCTCCGAGCGTGAGCAGACAGGCTGCGGAGAGAATAAGCGCGATAAATCTTTTCATTTTGCGTTCCTCCGAATCTTCAGAAATGAGTCCTGGCTATTGCTATACCTTCTTAGACGCAGAGAAACGGAAAAAGTTTCCCATTCCGAAAAATTTTTTTAATAATTTCGCGCAGGCTTGAGCGCCGCGGCGTCAGAGTGTGGGAGAAAAGAGGGATAAATTCTCCGCGGTGCAGCGTACAAAGCTTTTCAGGGACGGTGAATGGTTGGAGCGCTGATATATCATGACGATGGAATACGAGTAATGGTTCTTCGAAAGCGGCACATAACGAGTGCCGGAATAGGTCACGTTGGGAGCGTGCATCAGGGGAATGGCGTATACCCCGTTGGCCGCAAGAGCAAAAGCGCCCGAGGAGCGTATTTCCCTGAAAATACGAAGCCGCGGCTCAAAGCCCTCTGCTCGGCAGGCGCTTTGAAAGTCTATTATTTTCGGGTCTCCGTCCATTTTGTCCTTAAAAGCATAAAACAGAAAGGTTTCCTCCCGCAGTGCAGGCAAATCAACCCTGCCGTTTCGTATGGCGGGGTGGTTTTCGCGCAGTACAACGCCCAGGTGCGTGTCCGCAAGCTTGACACAGCAGAGCTCATTCTGAGCGCGGTATTCCTCAAGCTGTCTGTCGGACAGCATCCTGATTGAGACGTCGGCGTCGCCGCACAGAAGCAGCTCCTGACAGGTCTTGTCGTTTTTGGCAAGCAGGCGGACTGTAATTTCCGGATGCTGAACGGAAAAGATGGAGATGAGCTCATCCTCTCCAAGCGTACTGAAGCCGCAGGGGCAGGACAGCGATATATAGGAGGTGCCGCTTGTCGCATAGGAGGCGATTTTGTGCATACGGTGATACTCGGCCTGGCATCTGGACAGGCAGGGGAGAAGCTCCCTGCCTATTTCCGTCAGCTCCACCTTGGAGCGGCCCTTGCGCTCAAAGATACGCACGCCAAGCTCATTTTCCAGAGCGGCCACCTGCTTTGACACGACCGACGCGGTATAAGAATTTTCCCATGCCGCCTCGGAAAAGCTCAGCTTTTCCGCTACGGACAGAACAAGCTGTACCTGTCTTTGGTCCATTGGAGAGCCTCCTTTACCTGTTTATTAAAATTATAACAAGAGAAAAAGCGAATAGCAAGGACAAAGCTGAGATTAACTTTCCAAAACGGAAAGATAGTTTCTTGTTTGGAATTGCTGATTAAAAAGGCCGATGATAAGATTGTTTTGTGGAAGTTGCCAACACATATACTGAATGAGGAGTGATTTATATGGCTGATATCTGCAAAACCCTGCACTGTGACGTAGCCGTCATCGGAGGCGGCGTAGGCGGATGCTCCGCAGCGATTGAGGCGGCGCGAAAGGGAGCGCACACCATTCTGTTTGAAAAAGGCGTGACCTTGGGCGGACTTGCAACCAACGGCTATGTCCCGCAGGTGGCGGGAGCTATCGAGGGCATCTGCCTGGAGTTCACCAAACGGCTGGACGAGATTGGGCAGCTGAGAAAAATTGACCCGTCCAAGGACTACTACCGCAACCCTTCCTTTGAGCCGGAGTACGGCAAGCTGGTGCTGGAGGATATGCTCCTTGAGGCGGGCAGCAGGATAATTTACGACGCTACGTGCGTCAATGTAGAGCTGGCAGAGGACGGAAAAAATATTTCCGCAGTCTATTTCTTTACCAAGGGCGGCATGATGCGCGTGAAGGCTGGAATATTCATCGACGCTACCGGCGACGGAGACGTATCCGCCATGGCGGGAGTCCCCTTTGAAGTGGGAGGACAGGATTTTGCCGGCCTGAACATGGCCACGACCCAGGGCTCGCGCTGGTCGGGAGCGGACCTCGTAAGGTATCAGGAGGCAGAGAAAAACTGGGCTGACGAGCAGAAGGCCAAGGGCGTGGAAAAGCCCCTGCCGCTGGTCTACGTATTAGAGGAGGAGGCTATTCAAAGGGGAGAGATGACCCGCCATGTCTGCAACAGGGTCAGCGGCTTTTTCCGCGTTATTATCCCTAACACACCCATGGACAACGCCGACTTTGTGACCTTCTCTTTCCACAGCTATTTCTGCCGCAACACCGACGTGGAGGACATTACCCGTCAGGTTCTGGAGCAGCATCAGCTTATGAAGCAGTTCCACGCTTTTCTGAAAAAATATGTCCCCGGCTTTGAAAAGCTCCGCCTTGTCGGCATGGGTTCCCTGCCGGGCGTGAGAGACAGCCGCCGCATTTTCGGCGAGTACATGCTCAAGTCCTCCGATGTGGCCGGCGGAGTCAAGTTTGAGGACGGAATCGCGCGCTTCCCCGAGATGTTCGATTCCCACCATCCCACAAGTCCGGAGTGGTTCTTCATGCGCCATATCCATGTCAGGGAGCCCGTGGGCTCGGCTGTGTGCGAAACGGAGCACATTGGAAAGGACTGTGACGCGAGAATGCACCCCTTCGGCGTACCCGCGGGAGTGCCCGCACGTCCGGACCCCAAGGACTGGTGCGAGATTCCGTACCGCTGCCTGCTGCCCCGCGGTGTGGATAACCTGCTGACCGCGGGACGCTGCTGCTCGGCTGAGTTCCATGCCAACGGCGCGATGCGCATTATAGGGCCGGCTATGGGCACGGGGCACGCCGCCGGACTGGCCGCGGTAATTGCACTTGAGGAAAAGATACGCCCCAGAGACTTGGAGGGCGCGCGCCTGCGTAAGCTCCTGCTCGACGAGGGCGTGGACCTCGACAAGCCCTGTGACGGGTACTGGGAGGAGCTGCGCCGTCAGGACGGAGATTATGTCATCAATGGGGGAGACTTCATCTCCATCGTGCCCAGACACTGAGCACGGACGGAAAAGAGCGCCGTATGGGAAGCGTATACGCGCTGAACGCTGCTGTCCGCCGGAAACAGTCAGAACGGATATTTGAGAGGAGGATTTGTATATGCCTGAACTGAGCAAAAAGAAAACGGTTGATATCAAATATATTATTTGGGTGGTCATCGGCCTGGTGCTCATGTTCTTTGCCGAGAAATTTATACCCACCTGGGGGCCGGTTACTCCGATGGGAGTGTCAATGCTGGGGGCTTTTGTGGGGCTTCTGCTTTTGATTACAACCACGGGCGAGCTCATCTGGCCAGCCTGCGCGGCCTACATAGCCGTAATTTTTCACGGTTACATGGACGCTTCCGCGGCCACATCGAGCTTTGTGGGTACCACGGTCATCATTCAGATGGTTGCGGGGACGGTAATCTGTTCGGCTCTGCGGGAGACCGGAGCCGGCGAGGTGATTGCCAAAAAGCTGCTCACCGCGAAGTTTGTCCAGGGCAAGCCGCTGGCTTTTACGATAACCTTTCTGGTGGCTTTCCTGTTTGCGGACATTCTGCTCAACACTTTTGGCGGGATTATTTTTTCCTTCGCTGTGTTTGAGAGCGTGTGCAACGCGCTGGGATATAAGAAAAACGACAAATATGTGCAGTCGATGTATCTTGGCCTGTATCTGGACGGTATGATTGGCTGCGCGATTCTGCCCTTTTCGGGAATGCAGCTTGGTATTACCAACAGCTTCAACGCCGCCATGGGCAACTTCGGCCACGCCTTTAACCCCGCATTTTACATCATTGCCGTCATCCCCGTGGGCGTTTGCTTTATGGTGGTTTACGCCCTGGCGATGCGCTACATATTCGGCTGCGATATGAGCAGGCTCAAGGAGCTGGACGTCAATAATCTTGATTCGCTTAGGTCGGTAAGTGATAAATTCAACAAGGTGCAGATTATTTATATTCTGGCATTCATATTCGGCATAGCGTATTCCTTCGCGCTGCTCATACTGCCGAAATCTCTGCCATGGTACGAGCGCTTCGCCTCTATAACACAGGCGGCCTGGTTTATTCTTGTCATAGTGATACTCTCGTTCGTCAAGGTGGACGGAAAGCCGCTGATGAACACTGCCAAGCACTTCAAGGAGGGCGCCAACTGGGGCTTTATCACAACGGTGGGCATTTTCTCCGCGCTCGGCGGCGCGCTGTCGTCCAACGATTTGGGCATAAAAACCTGGCTGACCGAAATACTCGGACCGGTGTTCTCGAATATGAGCTGGCCTGTGTTTGTGCTGCTTATTGTGGTGGTGTGCAGCGTCGTGACTAATTTCTTTTCCAATATGGCGACGGGCGTCATAGTCGCCTCAATGACCGCGCCCTTTGCCGCCGCGTTTGCCGATTCGGGTATAAATGTCAGCGTGATAGGTGCCGCGATAGCCTACAGTTCGATGTTTGCTTACCTGACCTACGCGGCCGCGGGACCTGCTCCTATACTTCTGGGTCGCGAGGGCATAGAGAACAGGTTCATATGGAGCAAGGGCCTGATTACCCTTGTCATATATATAGTTGTGGCAACTTTGGTCTTTTCGCTTATGGGGGTTATACTGTAAAAAGCACGGGGAGCCCCATAGGACCCGGCATATAGGCGAAGGCGCCCTGTATTTTCTGCTGTGCGGAAAATACAGGGCGCCTTTTTGCGGAAACAATAAGGCGGAAATCAAAAATCTGACTGAAAAAAGATTGTAAGCCGGTCCTGTTTTATTGCTTTTCCAGCCATGCGCTGAAAACCTCCACTGCCATATCCAGAATCTGCGTGTCGGAAAACTCCCGCTGCGCGCCCTTCATGAGCTTAAAAAGAATGTTGCTTGCCCAGAGCGAGGACAGAAAAATCCATGAGGCGAGCTTGAGAGTGTCATCGTCCAGCTTACATTCAGGAAGATTGCGCCGGATGTACTGTGCAAGCATGTTGCAGACCTTGGAGATACCCTCGGAATAGAACAGCTGTCCGGCCTCGGGATGCTCCGAGGACTCATGCACCACCATTTTGGTGATGGCCATACGCTCCGGAGAGCTGCCCATGTCGAGGTAGCTTTGCCCCAGACTGCGCAGACCGTTTCTGCAAAGATGGTCTTCGTTCCCCTGTTCGAGTTCATATGCGCTCTCGTGCAGGGGGCTTTCCGTCAGCAGGGCAGAGAAAAGCTCCTCCTTGCTGTCGAAAAACTGATAGAAGGAGGCCTTTGGCATACCCAGGCGCGCCGTGATTTCCTCCAGCGTTACTGCGGAGTAGCCGTGCTGTCCGATCAGCTCAAGAGCAGTGTCCAGTATGGCTTTGCGCCGCCTGTCATATTCCGGACGCAGGCTGTAAATATCGTCGTGAAGCCCGGCGCTTTTGAAGATGTCCTGCTTGCTGTGAAAAAAGTTATAGAGAGATGACACCGGCATGCTTGCCCTTTTTGCAATTTCGGACATGGTGGTTTCCACGTAGCCGTTTTCAAGAAAGACTTCACGCGCGGCATTGAGAATGTTTTCCCTTTTTTCATTTATCTCGGATTCCCGCAAACGTCTCGGCAAAGTAAATCCGCTCCCATATACCTGAAATGTAAGAATAATACATATTACCCTGCACATAGAATAACATTTACACTTGCGGAATGTCAACCTGTATATTCATAGTGCCCAAAAGCTTTGTCAGCTTTTTGTCATAAACGCAGAGCCTGTTTTTGTTGACAAAAAGGAGTTTATGGGATATATTTAGAATATAATCAGACTGTACAGTTGAAAATATTCTAAACATTGGTTTTCACCGCGGCACGAAAAAATATCAGACAAAACACGGAAAAGAGAAACTGAGAGAAAGGAAAAATAAAAATGAGAAAGACACTGCGAACATTGTCCCTTGCGCTGGCCTGCATGCTTGTGCTCACGCTTCTGTGCGCCTGCGGACAGAACAGCAGCAGCCGGCCCGGCAGCACGCCTGCACCCACGGATATCTCAGCTCCGGATTCAGCGGGTAATAATGCTTCCGATGGCGGAGATGAGGTCTATACGATTGACATGGTCAGCACCTTTCCCGCAGGCAACGTAAACTACGAGGTATGCAAGATACTGTGCGAAAAGGTATCCGAGGTTACGGACGGACGTCTGGAGTTTAACCTCCTCGGCGGCTCGGAAATTTTTGCCGGAAGCGCCGGCGCCGAGGCCGTTATGAACGGGGCGCTCGACGCCGTATACACCGCGGCCGACTACATCTGCGGCTTTGTTCCCGAAGCGGCGGCAATCTGCGCCACAAATATGAACAGCGGGGAAATGATTGCCTCGGGAGGCGTGGAGTATCTCAACAATATTCTGGCAAACAGCGGCATACACCTCCTGTTTGTGGTGGACGAGGTAGGTATCAGCGGCACCAAAATTTTTACGAAAAACGAGATAAGCTCACTGAGCGATCTTGCAGGTATGAACATACGCACCGCCGGAACGGTACAGGTGGACATTATAAGCTCTCTCGGCTGCACCGCGACGCCCCTCGGACTGGCGGACGTGTTCCCAGGACTTGAGCAGGGGCTTATAGACGGCTATGTGGGACCCGCCTACCTCGGGCGGGGAGAAGGTTATTTTGAGTATGTCAAGTGTGTGATTGATACGGAAATAGCCCGTGGCGGCAGCTCGCTGTATGTCAACGCGGAGGTGTGGCAGTCTGTTCCCGAGGACCTGCGTGTCATGTTTGAGAGCGGCATAGGAGAGATAAACTCCGCCATGGTGGAGCTGTATGAGGAATATGTTGAGAATAACGAGAAAGCCATAGATGAGGCCGGCGGCAAGGTTGCCGTGCTCAGCGACGAGGACCGCGAGACGCTGCTGCAGGCAAACGCGGATTACTCGTGGAAATCGGTTGAGAACATGGTGGACGAGGAGACCTACAAAACTCTGCGAGAGCTGTTCACAAAGTAAGAGTATATCCGGGTTTGCAGCGGCACAATTTTCAGCCGGCAGGCGCCAGCGAAGTGCCTGCCGGCATTTTCAGACAAATCCAGGAATCGGAAGGGGAGATAAAATATGGTTTGGTGGCAGCTTTTGCTGATTATACTCGGCTCCCTGTGCCTTCTGATGTTCACGAGATATCCGGTCGCCTTCGTATTTATGACGCTCAACTGCTGTCTGTTCTTTTTCCTGCTGAAGGGAGCGACGGGACTTTCAATGTTTGCAAGCACCCTTTACGACTCGATAGCGACCTTCACGCTGCTGCCGGTGCCGATGTTCCTCCTTATGGGGGAGCTGCTGTTTCGCTCCGGCGTAGCACAAAGAGCAATAAACGGACTTGACAAGATGCTCGGAAGAATACCGGGGCGAATGAGCGTGCTTACCTGTATTGCCGGCATTATCTTCGCGGCAACCTCCGGCTCGACAATGGCGAACACCGCCATGCTCGGCTCGCTTCTTGTGCCGGAGATGGAGAAAAAGGGTTACGACAAAAAGATGGCGATGGGGCCGATAATGGGCTCGGGAGATTTGGCCATGCTCATTCCCCCAAGCGGGACTGCCGTGCTGTTTGCCTCAACTGCACAGATATCTGTGGGCAAGGTGCTCATGAGCGGCCTTATCCCCGGCGTTATTATGGGGGTGGCATTTATTGCCTACATCGTTGTAAAAACCGTGCGCAGCCCCTCGTTGGCTCCGGACGACTCTGAGCTTGAAAAAATACCGGTAGGCCGAAAGCTGCGCCTTTTTGCCGTGGACGTACTGCCTTTGGGCGTTCTTATTTTTGCCGTGATCGGAACGATACTTTTGGGCATAGCGACGCCCTCGGAGGCCGCGGCGCTGGGAGCGCTGGGAGCGCTGCTGCTGTGCGCGTACAACAGGACATTCACATGGGCGGTGATAAAGCAGTCGCTGATATCATCGTGCAAAATGACGGCTATGTGCTTTGGGATAATCATAGGAGCAACGGGCTTCGGCCAGATGCTTGCTTACACGGGAGCCGTGTCCAACCTCACGCGGCTGGCCACGAGCCTGCCGGTTCCGGCAACGGTTGTTGTGATTATGATGCTTGCAGTCGTTTTCATTGGGGGCTGCTTTATGGACGTAGTGCCGCTGATGATGATAACCATCCCAATTTTCTACCCCATTATAAACGGCCTTGAACTCGATCCCATATGGTTTGCATGTCTGTGCCTTGTGGGCCTGAGCGTGGGCAACATTACCCCTCCGTTTGGAATGCTGCTGTTTGTTATGTCCGGCGTGGCGCCGAAGGGGACGACGATGAAAGAGATATACACCGCCGCTCTGCCGTATGTCATAATTACAGTGCTGGTAATTGCGCTGCTGATTGCCGTGCCTCAGCTTTGCACGTGGCTACCGGGCGTGATTTACACAAGCTGAGAAGGGGAAGCATTATGAAAATATTAAGGGCTATAGACAAAGCGTACTCCTCACTTTTGAAAATTGTTATGGCTTTGCTGGGCACAGTAATGTTTGCTCTGGTTATTACGACAACATGGCAGGTGCTCTCGAGATATGTTGGCGGCGCCCCGCAGACCTGGCCTACGGATATCGCGGCCTACGGACTGGTATTTCTCACCTTCATCGGAATGGGAGTGCTGCTTCGGGACGACGGGCACATATGCGTCGATGTGCTGTACACGAGACTGCCCCGGCTTGTGCAGTGTATTTTAGATATAATAATGGATTTTATAGGCGTGGCGACGGTATTCACGGTCACATGGTTTGCACTGAAGCTGGACGCAGATTACGCCGCGAAAAACACTTTTCTCATAGGCTCGGTATTCTATACTCCGAAGGTGTATATTTTCACATTTATACCGGTAGGACTGGCAATAACCGGAATCGAGTATATCCGCAGGCTGATAAAGCATGTGCTGCGGCTGGTTAAGGGTGATGCAGAGAGGAAAGGTGAGAGGGGGAAAAGAAAACGGACAGAATAACGACTCTCACACAGCGCCGCGTCATAAAACCGGAGGTAATACATCCGGTGGTAATTGAAAGCGGCGGAAATATGGTGCTGGTTGACTGCGGCGATCCTGAGCTCGCGGGAGAGCTGATTGAAAATATGCGTGAAAACGGCCTTGAACCCGAGCGGCTGACGCATATCATCATTACGCACCATGATCTGGACCATATGGGCGGACTGAGCCAGCTTCATGATAGGTTCCCGAAAGCAAACATTATGGCATCTCCGGAGCAGGCCCCGTACATAAGGGGAGAGAAGCGGTGGCTGCGCCTTCAGGCGGAGGACAAAGAGTTTCTCTCCCTGTCTCGGGACAAAAGAGCGGTGTTTGAACGAACCCGCGCCGCGCAGTACCTGCAATTTTTGCCGGCGAAGGTGAACACGCTGCTGTATGATGGCCAGCTTTTGCCGTTCTGCGGAGGCTGTGAGGTGATGTATACGCCGTGGCACATGCCGGGACATCTGTCGCTGTACCTTCCGGAGAAAAGAACGCTGATACCTGGTGATGCGCTGTGCACTTTTGACGGGAAGCTTGGTCTGCTCAGCCATGTGGATCTGTGCACAGAGCTGACCGTATCCGGCCTTCGTCGTCTGGCACGGCTTGAGGTTGAGAAAATATGCGCCTGTCACGGAGGTGAGCTGGCGCTGGCGCCGGGCCAATTCCGTGAGGAAATGATTATGCTGACTCACCTGGCCGCGGTAAAGGAAGCATGACAGAAAGGGGATGGAAAACATGGATATAAACAAGCTTATAAGGGAGAACGAAAGCCGTGGGCAGAGGATATGGAATTCAATTCGTGACCTTCGTGACAACGCTCCTGTATCTATCGAGCGTGCCGTACTTTTTACCCGCGCCTTCCGCGAAACGGAGGGGCAGCCTCTGATAATCCGCAGGGCCCACGCTTTTGAAACAGTGATGCGCGAGATTCCGATATTTATTACGGATGAGCAGCTGATAGTGGGCGACTTCGGCTCACGGGTAATGGCGCCGGAGTTTTTCCCGGACCTGGCGGCAAGCTGGGTGGTGGATACCGCAGAGAACGCAAGGGAACTGTGGAACTTCGACGATGACAAAATAGAGGAGATAAAGGACATATGCGCCTACTGGGATGACAAGTCAAATCAAAACCTATACAGCCGCTTTGTCGGCCCTGAGGAAGAAGCGCAGATGAACGAATACGGGGAGCGCGGGTCATGGATTTTCGCCACAATAACGGAGAACCAAACCGGAAAGGGCTGGAATGTACCGGATTTTGAGCGAATAATCAAGCGCGGCTTTGTGGGTATTATTGCCGATATTAATAGGCAGCTTGACGGGCTTGAGATACGCAGCTATGAGCAGTGCCGCAAGCGTAATTTCCTGCACGCCCTGTGTACAATGCTCAGAGCGGGCATCGTGTATGCCAACCGCTATGCCGATTTGGCAGAGGCTATGGCGGAGAACGCATCGCCGGAGCGCAGGCAGGAGCTGCTGACGATAGCGAAAACCTGCCGCACTGTACCCGAGAACCCCGCAGAGACCTTCCAGGAGGCGCTGCAATGCGTGCACCTGTGTCACATTATGACCTTCTGGGACACTTTTTTCACAGGCGTGTCCTTCGGCCGCGTGGATCAGTACCTGTACCCCTACTACCGGCGCGATGTAGACTGCGGACTTATCGACAGGGATTACGCCACACAGCTTATAGAGTGCTTCAGAGTCAAACAGTCATCAAAGCGCAATTTCTTCAATGGAACGATAAAGAAAGCCCTGTCGGGCGAAACTCATATGCACAACGCAACACTCGGTGGCGTGACAGTACAGGGCCAGGACGCCGTAAACGAGCTGTCCTTCGTCTGGCTTGACGCGGCGGAGCGTGCGATGGTGGCGCATCCGACACTGTCCATACGCTGGCACGAGAGGATGGATTTCGATTTTGTTATGCGCGGTATCGAGGTGTGCAGGCTCGGGCTGGGCTTCCCCGCATGGTTCGGAGACACAGGGGCTATTGAATATCTGCTCAGCCGCGGGGCGACCTTGTCCGAGGCCAGAGATTGGGCCGTAGGCGGCTGTGTGCTGCACACGCTCGTGGGCAAAACCCCCTCGACCATACCCTGTGTTATGAACCTGGGAAAAATTTTTGAGCTGACGATGAACAACGGCCGTGATCCCCTGCGAAAAAATATCCAGATTGGAATCAAAACCGGTGAACCGGAGGATTTTGAGAGCTACGAGCAGCTGGAAAAAGCTTACACGGCTCAGTTGGACCATTTCATCGAGCTGGGCACCCGCCACAACAATCAGGTGCGAGTACTGCGTGCGCAGAATTTCCCAGAGACCTTTGTCTCGTGCATGTTTGACGACTGCATAGAAAACGGGGACACCATAATGGGGACCGGAGGCCGCTGCCAGATAAACTGCCAGTACCTGCTCACGGGCGGATGCGTGGACGTAGGCAACTCTCTTGCGGCTATAAAAAAGTGTGTGTTTGAGGACAAGAGCCTTACCATGCGTCAGGTGTGTCAAGCCGTAGCAGCGGATTTCAAGGGCTTTGAGGATGTACATTCAGTGCTGTGCGCTGCGCCGAAATTCGGCAATGACGACGACTATGCGGACTATATTGTGGCCGGACTTTATGAGCATCTTGTTGAAAAGCTCGACTCCATTGAAGGGGCGTTCGGCGCGCGCTTTGTCGAGTCACCGCACAGCCTGAGCTGGCACGGAAGCATGGGCAACAGCGTCGGCGCGCTTCCGAGCGGACGCAGGGCACATGCGGCGTTGGCCGATGGCGCGGTTTCGCCCTGTCAGGGCACGGATGTGTCAGGGCCATCGGCGACAATTAACTCCGCAGGAAAGGTCAACCAGACTCCGATTTTTGGAGCGCTGTTCAACATGAAAATACTGCCGTCGTCTCTAAAAACCGACGAGGACGCGCAAAAGCTCGCTGCACTTATCCGAACCTATCTCGGCGACTACAGGGGCAAGCATATTCAGTTTAATGTTGTGGACAGACAGGTACTGCTCGACGCACAAAAGCATCCCGGCCGCCACAAAAACCTTATTGTCCGCGTGGCGGGCTACAGTGCTCTTTTCGTGGAGCTCAATGAGACAATACAGCAGGAGGTCATCGAGCGCACTGCGCACACACTTTGATATATGAACAAGGAAACGACAAGACAGGGCGTGGTTTTTAACATACAGCGCTTTTCCACACATGACGGCCCGGGCGTGCGTACAGTGGTTTTTCTTCAGGGATGTCCGCTGCGCTGCCGCTGGTGTCAGAATCCAGAGTCACAGAGTTTTGCGCCAGTGCTTATGCAGCGGCAGGAGCTGTGCACCGGCTGCGGTGACTGCGAGAGCGTCTGCCCTCACGGCGCGGCGCGGCTGAGCGATGCAGTGAGCGTGATTGACCGCAGCGTCTGCAAGGCATGCGGAGCATGCGCCCGAGTATGCCGAGCACAGGCGCTGAGCCTGTCGGGACGCACTGTGACGGTGGACGAGGTTATGACTCAGGTGCTGAGAGATCGCTCCTATTACCAAAACTCAGGAGGGGGAATGACCCTTTCGGGGGGTGAGGCGACGGCGCAGCCGGAGTTTGCGATCGCGCTGCTTGAAGCGGCCAGGGGAAAATACATAAACACGGCTGTGGAGACCTGCGGCCTGGCCGCCGAAGCGGTCTTTAAGCGCATGATACCGCTGACAAATCTGTTCCTGTACGACATCAAGGCTGTGGATGAAGAAAAGCACCGCGCAGGAACCGGACACGGAAATGCGCAGATAAAGCGAAATGCCAGGCTGCTTGCTGAGGCCGGCTGCGCGATAAAAATCCGTATGCCGCTGATACCGGACTATAATGACAGCGAAAAGGATGTGCTGGAGCTGCGTCATTTTGCGGAAGATGAGCTGGGACTTGACCCCAGATGTATAGAACTGCTGAGGTATAATGAACTGGGCGAGGTGAAATTTGCCCGTCTTGGCAGGAACGATGGGATACATGTTCGCACACAGAGCGACGAGTATTTCATGAAGCTGCAAAAACTCCTGCATTGAAAGCGATGCGGAAAAAAACAGAGAGGAAAACCTGGCATGATACAGGGACTTTATAGAATAAGGGAAAATATTCCCGCCGCTCAGGGCGTGTACAAAATGGTGCTTGAGGGGGATACCTCGGCAATATGCGCCCCTGGACAGTTCGTGAATATAAGGCTGGACGGATTTTACACGCGCAGACCCATCTCCGTGTGTGATTATGATTCGGAAAGCATAACACTTATGTACAAACTCGCGGGAGAGGGCACACAGTATATGAGCCGACTTGGCCGCGGCTGCGAGCTGGATGTGCTCACAGGTCTGGGCAACGGCTTTGATACATCAAAGAGCGGGCCGCGGCCGCTGCTCGTCGGGGGCGGAGTCGGCAGCGCACCGCTGTATGGTCTGTGCCGCGCTCTGCTGTCGCAGGGAAAGCGTCCGGCGGCGGTTATGGGCTTTAAGCGCGCCGGAGAGGCTATGCTCACGGAAGAATTTTTTGCACTGGGGACAGAGGCGTATGTGACGACAGAGGACGGCAGCATGGGGGAAAAGGGCTTTGTTACGGACGCAATGAAGGCCGTGGAATATACATACCTCTATGTCTGTGGCCCCAGTGCGATGCTCAGGGCCGTGGATGCCGTGGCGCTTACGGACGGCCAGTTCAGCTTTGAGGCGAGAATGGGTTGCGGCTTCGGAGCGTGTATGTCATGTAGCTGTAAAACCAGATTTGGTTCAAAGCGCATATGCAAGGATGGGCCGGTATTTGAAAGAAAGGAAATCCTATGGCAAACTTGAAAGTGACGCTCAGCGGCTGGGAGTTGGACAACCCAGTCATCGCTTCAAGCGGAACCTATGGCTACGGCCTTTTGTTCACGGATATTTACGATGTGAATATTCTCGGCTCATTTTCTCTGAAGGGAACCACATATGAGCCGAGATTCGGAAATCCTCAGCCGAGATCCGCCGAATGCGAGTACGGCGTTTTAAGCAGCATCGGACTTCAGAACCCAGGAATAGACGCGGTGATGTCCGAGGAGCTGCCGAAGCTGCGCAGGCATTACCGCAAAAGGGTGTTTGCCAATGTCTGCGGTTCGTCGGTTGAGGAATACGCCTGCGTCGCATCGCGCTTTGACGAGTCCGAGCAGGTGGGTATTATCGAGGTTAATCTCAGCTGTCCGAACGTGAAAGAGGGAGGAATGAATTTTGGCTCAGACCCGGCTATGGCCGCAAGGGTAACCGGTGAGGTGAAAAAAGCGGTGTCAAAGCCCGTATATGTAAAGCTTTCCTCCGGCGTGACAGACATTGTATCCATAGCTGTAGCCTGCGAGCAGGCGGGCGCGGACGGACTGTGCATGGTCAATACCATGCCGGGAATACGTATAGACCTGCGTACACGCAAACCGGTGCTCGGGACAAAAACTGGAGGCTATTCAAGTCCGGCAATGCTTCCCATCTCGGAGCGAATGGTTTTTCAGGCGTATGAGGCTGTATCGGTGCCGATTATAGGAATGTGTGGCGTAAGTACGGCCCGCGACGTGTTGGAGATGATGATGGCCGGAGCCTCTGCTGTTCAGATTGGTTCGGCAAATCTGCTCAATCCAAGGATCTGCAAGGAGATTATTGACGCCCTGCCTGCCGAAATGGAGGAGTACGGAATAAACAGTTTAAGTGAAATAATAGGCTCAGCACACTGAGTATGAGATAAAAACGGAACGAGCAGCACAATATTTTTTTCGGCAAAATAAAAAGAGAGCCATGGTCAGCACCGAAGAAATCAGCTACCCTTAGTTTGTTGAGGACTAAAGGAGGTAGCGGAAAGGCGTTAAGAATGGCTCAGATAGAGTATATCAAAGATTTGTATGAAAATGAAGAGGTAAGTTTGCGGGAAATATCCCGTATGACAGGACACAGCTTCCAGACAGTGCAGAAATACGCCTATCAGGATAACTGGAGCGTGGAGCAACTGCCAAATCTGGAGGCGGAGAACTACCCCATTTTGGAAAAGTACATTAGCAGCATAGACGAGTGGATGGAGGCAGACCGGAAGGTGCCGCGGAAGAAGCGGCACACGGCGATGCGGATCTACCACCGGTTGGTGGAGGAGCAGCCGGCTAATGATTTGTCAAGCATAAAAATTCAGGAAGTATTGAATATTTTGGGGAGCAAAGAGTTCGCACAAAAGCGAGCCCACAGCAGTGGACTGAATGTGGGATTATGGTGGGGCGGTTAAGCGGCAGGCAAAATAGGCTCATAGGGCTTGTTGTCTCTCATAATCGCAAAGATGACAGCGGTCATTTTCTTGGAGACATGGCCAATAATGTTAATATGCCTCATACCCTGTGCCGCCTTCTTCTCATAGTAAGCCTTGAACATAGGGTCGTAGCGTACCGCAATAGCGCCGGCCATCCAGAGAGCCCTGCGCAGGTATGGCGAGCCGCGCTTGGACATGTGGACAGCACTGGATTTTGTTTCTCCGGACTGCTTCGCCTTTGGGTTCAGTCCTGCGTAAGCGGCCAGCCTGTCCGCAGAGGCGAGGCAGGAGATATCACGAATTTCACTGAGGATGAGGGCGCCCAGAACAGGACCAATACCGGTAATGGAGGTAAGGGTGGAGTCAAACTGGGAGAAGATCTCCGCTATCCTGCGCTCCAAAGAGGCGGCACCGTCCTGAAGAGACTGGAGCTGCGCCAGATACAGCAGAAGCAGTGTGGAGTAGGCACCCACCCTCTCAGTCAGGGGTGCCAAAGCTGCCCTTGGACAATTCCTTGAGCTGTCTGGCTTTCCACTCCCCGAAGCGTCCGTTGCTGGCGGTTTGGAGGAGCTCAATCAATTTTCCACTCTGTGCCCTGGACAGCTTCTCTGGTGTTGGATATTGCTTCAGAACAGCGAGCGCCGACTTGCAGAAGATACTGTCAAACTGTGTCTCAAGCTCGGGGAATATCTGGTCCAGCAGTGCGGTTACCTTTCGCTTGAGGTCACTGGCCATGTCAATGAGGTAAAAGCGGTTACGACACAGCTCCCGCAAGGCAAGCAGCTTCTCCTGAGGTACACTGTGGCCTTGTACCGGCCGAACCGGATTGTCTCCGCAATGACCAGGGGATCGATCTCATCTGTTTTTGTTTCCGCAGGCGTTCCAGCAACACATTGCAGCCTGAGCAGCTGTTGCTGATGGTAAAGGGCTTGTACACTGTGTGCCCCTGGTCGTCAATTATGTGCACCATGTGGCTGCGCTTAGCGATATCTATTCCAACGATAAACATGGTGAACACCATCCCCTTAAAGTTTACAGACAGTCCTCGCGCTCTTATGAGTCATATCCTGCTTCGAGATGAGCGGCAGTTTGATAAAAGTGAATGTAACATAATTAGAAATACCTTGCCAACCCTTTTTGAACAAGGGAAACTCAAATTTGAATCAGTTGAAACATTTTGGGAGATGTGTTCAATGAATATCGTCAGGCATTCGGTGCTGAGAAAATTCGCACAATCCTTATGCAGAGGGGACATAAGGTCAGCACAAGGTTCGTTGCTGATGTTATGCGTGAAATGAGGGGCCTGTGTTCGTAGCACCGCAAAACAGGAATACCTCAAGCTACGGGAGCCAGAGAAGAAAAGGAACGTCCTCAATAGCGATTTACGGCAATCTTTTTCTAATTCAGGCAGGCCCCATGACAATGCGGTTGCTGAATCGTTCTTTGCATCACTTAAAAAGGAGGAACTTTATAGGAGAGACTATACCTCTGAACCGGCATTCAAGAGAAGCATCGAATCCTACATTGAATTCTACAATACAAGACGGCCTCATCGCACATTGAAGAACCGGACGCCATACCAAATGGAGGGTGACTCCAAAGAGTAATTGTATTATTCTCATGTATTAGTGACACATGGGAGTTCAGATTCCAGAAACCTTCCGTTTTGCAATTCAATTTCAAGCGTTTTGCTTTTTATGTCTCAGTCTCATCGCAGATACGGAAATGGCTACCCCCCTGTCATTTCAAGGCTTTCAGCCGTAAAACGACCCTACTCAATCTGTCAGTTTCATACAGACTGTTCAGATTGGGTAGGGTTGTTCAACCGCCTGGACAGGGCAGACCGCATGGCAGTTGCCGCAGTGGAGGCAGTGCTCCTGCTGGATTCGGTAGGGCGTTCCCGCCTTGATGCATCGCTGGGGACAATGTTCGGCGCAGGTGCCGCAGCTTATACAGGTGTCCGTAATCTGATAGCCCTTTTCCGTGACAGTCCCATTGCTAATGGTATAGCTCTCCCGGAAAATAGGATTGACACCCCGATGGAAATATTCGATTTCCCCGTCTGTGATCTCAAATACGATACCGGCCAGATTACGTGTATCGCCGGGGTACACATTGGAAAGATAGGGCTGCTCGGCAAAAATGGTGTCGATCCATTTCTGCTGATTCGCCTCGCTGACAGGCTTTGCCTTGGCGGACAGCCGGATCATCTCCTTGTACTTTGTGTAGCCCAGGATTTGCACACGTCCGTCGGACAGCAGCTGGCGGCAGAAGTCCTTGCCCTTTGCCGTGAAAAAGTACATGGCCTCCGGCTCGTAGTGGATGGCGCTGATATTGCGAATCTGCGGCCCGCCATGCTCGTCCACCGTGGCAAAGGCCAGCACCCCTACATATTGCAGCTTTTGTAAACAGGTTTTTGCGTCCATCGTATCGCTCCTCTCTTAAAATCGCAGTACCCGATTCTCGTGCCGGGGTTTTGGCGTGGGGTGGCTGTCCCCCTCTTTGGGATAGCCCAGCAGAAGCTGCATGACCGCGTAGTAGTCGGCGCGGATATTCCACTGCCGCAGAATCTCCTGCCCGTAGGGGTCGGCGAAAGCAGTCCAGCCCTGCCCGATATAGCAGGATCCGACGCCCAGGGAATCTGCCGCCAGCATCATATTCTCCGCGGCGATCGCACAGTCCTCCGCCGCAAACAGAAAATTCTTTGGGGCGAACAGGGTGATGACCGTAGGCGCGTCGTAAAAGGCGTTTTTCAGGTTGGGGTCGTCCGCGATGCTGGGTTGCTCTCTGGACACATAGCTGGTGGCGGTTGCCATCCTGGGCTGGGAGTTGGCACGCTTGATGCGGCCCAGGTGCTCGTTGACCGCTTTGTCCTGGCAGACAGCGAACAGAACGCCCTGCCGCCCACCCGCGCTGGGTGCGTACAGCCCCGCCTGTATGATCTGCTGCAAAGCTTCTTCCTCAATTTGTCTTTCAGCAAAGCGCCGGATGGACCGGCGGTGCAGAATCGTTTTCATTACTTCGTTCATACTCATACCTCTTTCCAGCATTGAGGGTCAGCATCATAGAAATCTCCGTGTGCGCCGCTGGCCACGGCGGGACAGCCCCGGCACCAAGCCAGCAGCTCACATTTGGCGCATTTCTTGAATTTCTGGTAATCCCGGTAAGCTTCCATCTCACAGACCCATACATCCGCGATCCGGTCCTCAAAGACGTTTCCAACCTTGCTGTTCTGGAGCCGACGGCAGGCGTAGAGGCCGCCGGTGGGCAGGATAGTCAGGTGGCAGTTGCCGCAGTTGCAGCCGCCGTAGATCATGCCCTCCTGAGCGTCCGCCGGGATTTTGAACTCCCCAGTTTCATATTCGTACAGCGTCCAGAGGTGGTCTTTTTTGTTGAAGTAGGTCTCACAGCCCGCCGCCTCGTATGCTTTGAATTTTTCATCGCAGACGGCCAGCAGTTCCCGGTATTCCTGGGGCGTGATGCCGGTGGCCTTTTCCTCGCTGGTAGGGCAGTACCGGGCGAAAGCGAACACATCCACGCCATGCTCCACCACCGTGTCGATGATAGCAGGAACCTCTTTGATGTTCGTGCCTGACACGGTGGTCATGATGACACTGCGGATACCGGCCTTTTTGAT
>CATJWA010000234.1 GCA_949744025.1 uncultured Eubacteriales bacterium | reverse complement strand
ACCCAGCTTGTAAAACGCGGGGTGGCTGACAAAATCCACGTAAGGCGCCAGCAGAGGCGACAGGCGCAGCACGAGCTCGCCCGCGGAGCTCTCACCCGAGGCCAGGCCAAGGCTCACACGGCGCACCTCGCCGGCGTCGGAGCGCGGCAGCAGCACCGTCACCGAGGAGCTGAAATCCGCTCCCGAGACGGCAAAGCCCGCGCTCTCGGGCGTGAAGGTCCAGGAGCGCTCAAGCCCGTCGCCGCCGTAGGGCGGCAGCAGGGACACGCTTTTCCCTCCTCTGCGCAGAAGCATTTCAACGCCGTGCTCCGCGCCGAGGAAGTCGCCGGCGGGTATATAGGGAGAAATTTCGCCCCAGCGCAGGCGCGCCTGGCCGTACTCTGTAAGCAGCAGAGAGCATATTCCGCCAGAGAGCAGGCAGCATTCCGGCTGCATGCTCAGCGACACGGGGCCCGACACGGCCCAGTCGCCGACGCACTCGCGCGCAGGGCGCTCGCTCACCTTGGCCGCCCGCGCACGGCGCAGGACCACGCCGCCCATGGGCACCTTCTCCTGAAGCAGAATCGAATACGCGCGCATCTCGGCGTTCTCCATAAAGCGCCGCTGGAGCGCGTTTTCACACAGATAGTTTCCTATCGCCGCCATGCTCATGCCGATATGGTGGCTCATCACGCAGCGCACGATGTCGCCGTCCGGCCGGCAGCGCGAGGGTGTGAAGTCCACGGCCTCCCAGAAGCCGTATTTTCCGCGCATTTCCGGATCCGCAAAGCGGCGCAGGTTCGCTATGGCCGCGCGCGGCTCCACCGCCAGAGCCAGAAAGCTTGAGTAGGGCGAGACGACCAGCTCGTCATCCATACCCGGCTTGAGCGCCAGCGCGGCGCAGCCGTGGGCCTTGTAGCGGTAGCTCATTGACGCGTCAAGCGAATAAAAGGCGCTCTCCGACACGCCCCAGGGTCTGGAGGTGCCGGCGGTGCGGCGCTTTTGAACGTACAGGCAAAAGCGCGCGCTTTCATAAAGCAGGCTCTCCCTGTAAAGCGGCAGGAGCAGCTCGGGCATGAGGTACTCAAACATCGTGCCCGTCCAGCTCGCCATGCCGCGGTAGCTGTTTTTCTGGACCTGCGCGCGGCTGAGCCTCCGCCAGTGCCGACGCGGCACGTCCCCGCGGGCTATGGCCACATAGCCCGCCAGCCTTGCCTCGCTCGAGAGCAGGTCGTACCAGGACTCGGAATACTCGTTTTTTTCCGCGTCTATACCGATGTAAAAAAGCCGGCGGCGGGCGTCGTACAGCGGGGAGAAATCCATCGGGCCCGTCAGCGCCGCCACGCGAGCGGCAAGGTCCGGCCGCGCGTACTCGACAAGCCCCGTGTGCAGCGCCGTCAGGCAGGCGCACAGGTTGCCGCTGTCCACGGTTGAGACATAGCGCGGGCGCAGCGGCTCAAGCGTCTGCGTGTCGTACCAGTTATACAGATGACCCTTCCATTTCTCCAGACGCTCGAGGGTGTCCAGACAGCGGGAGATGAGCTCCATGGCCCGCTCGGGCGCGCACAGCTCCAAGTCCAGCGCCGTGAGCACGCTTAAAAGCGCCATGCCGATGTTCGTCGGCGAGGTGCGGTGCGCCAGGCCGACCGGAGGCTGGGACTGAAAGTTGTCAGGAGGCAGGAAGTTGTCCTCCTCGCTGAGAAATTCATCGAAGTAGGTCCATATCTCGCGGGCGCAGGCGCTCAGAAAAGCTCTGTCGCGCAGGCTCACCGCCTGCTCGCGCTTGCCGGGCACGCCGAGGAAATAGACGCACAGCGGGCTTAAAAGCCAGATAACGCCCGCGGCGCGGCCGATTATCGCCGGAGAGGCCAGTGTAAGCGCAAGTCCCGCCGCGGCTGCGGGCCACATTGCCGCAAAGCAGCCGGCGACGCCGGCCCTGAGCGTGTCGCTCTGTCCCGCGGTCTGCCATTGCAGGAGGTTTTTCTTCGAGATGAGCATGCGCCAGAGCGCGCGTACTATCGCATCAAGGCAGAAAAACGCCTCCACCGGCAGAAGAATCAGGCGCAGCACCGTGCGCACCAGTCCGCCGCCCACACCGTTATATATGCGGCTGTGAAAGCGCACCGAGCTCTCCTCCTCGGGGCGAAGGATAGTCTCGGCGGTGGTTATTATAAGCTGGCAGGCACAGCAAAGCAGCGCCGCGAAGGCGGCTATCACCGCTCCGGAGTGGGCGATGAAAAAGCCCGCGACTATCGCCGCGAAGGTCATGACCGGCACAAGCGAGCGCCGCAGGCTGTCAAAAAGACGAAAGCGCTCGATATCCGGCAGGTCACGGCCGCGGCGAAAGAGCCAGGGCAGGTTCTGCCAGTCGCCGCGCACCCAGCGGTGCAGGCGCTTGTAGTACGACAGCGGGCCTGACGGGAAACCGTCTATAAGCTCCGTGCCGCTCATGTAGCCGCCGCGAAGGAAGGCGCCCTCGAGCGCGTCGTGGCTGAGCACGCGGCCCTCCGGCAGACGTTCGGACATGCACTCCAGATAGGCGTCGATATCGATAATTCCCTTACCGGCAAAACCGCCGCTGTCCCACAGGTCCATGTACACCTCGCCGCAGGCGCCGCCGTAGGGGTCCGCGCCGCCCTGGCCGGCAAAGACGAGGGCAAAGTCGCTTCTCGTGGCCGAGCCGAGCTCGGTGGACATGCGCGGAGAAATTATTCCGTGGCCGCTTTTGACGATTCTGCGCCCTGAGTCCACCTCCGGACTGTTGAGCGGGTGGAGCATGGCGCCTATCAGCTCGCGGGCCGAGTCGGGTGTCAGGCGTGTGTCGGTGTCGAGCGTCAGGAGAAAGCGAACGCCCTCAAGCTCCCGCGCCCTGCCAGCGCGCACGTCCATGCCGCTTTCCCCGCCGCGAAGCAGGCGCATTGTCTCGAGTATTGCGCCGCGCTTGCGCTCCCAGCCGCACCAGCGCCCGCCGCGCGCAGGCACCCTCGACCGCGTCAGCAGGAAGAAGCCGCCGGAATATTTTTCGTTAAGGCTTTCAATCGCCTCGGCCGCGCGCTCAAGCCACAGCCCGCTGTCGGGTATGCTTTCACTTTTAGTATCCGGAAGGTCGGCCACAAGCGCGAACAGCAGGTTTTTTCCGCAGTCGCGGCTGCAAATACGGTATTCCTCCAGCCTGCGCGCAAGTTCCGGTCCGTCGTCCGGTCCCGTCAGCAGGCAGGACACCGCGCACAGCGTACGTCCCTCGTCCGGAACCCCCTCCGCCAGCTCCAGCCGCAGCAGGCGCGCCGGCGGCACGGCGTGCAGGATAATAAAGTCAAGCAGGTTTTTGATAAGCTCAGATAGCGGCACAAGCAGCAGGAAAAATGCCGCCGCGCTCCTTGTGGCGAAGCCGGTCAGAAGCGAGAAAAACAGCGTCAGCAGCAGGTTTCCCGCGATATACAGCCCGCCGTGCCTGAGGTGGGCTCCGCTGAGCGCGTTTTCGTGCAGCAGCCAATAACCGACGTGCGCTCGCACTCCTTCGCCCTTCTGCGCCGCGGCGAGCACACGCTGCGCGGTCTGATACTCCGACTGTCCGCTCCGCTTTGCCATACGGGATATTTTCACCCGGCAGTACTCACGGCTGCTCTCGTCCATCCGCGGATAGACCCCCGCGGGGTCGCGGCGCAGGGTTTGCTCTATGAAGTCGGCGCGCTCGATAACCCCGCTCAGGTCGCAGGAGGCAAGATAGCGCAGCGAGGTAAAAATATGCTCAAAGTCCGTCTCGAGCTGCGCGGGAGCGTCCTCCTGCAAACGCGCGCACAGCAGCGCAAGCTGGCGCACCAGCACCGCGCGCAGTCCCCATTCCAGCGCGGCGAGCTCCGCGCGAGAGAGTATCATGCTGCGCTGAAAGCCGCGCAGGAACGCCTCCAGACGCTCGGGCGTTATCTCATAGCCGCCGGAGCGGGTAAAGGCGGCGCACATCGCCAGCAGCACCGGTCCGTCAGCGCAGCAGCGCAGGGAGGGCCCCGCGGCGAAGCCGGCGCAGGCGGCCAGTCCCTCGCGCCGGACGAGGTAATGGTT
>CATJWA010000233.1 GCA_949744025.1 uncultured Eubacteriales bacterium | reverse complement strand
GAGAACTTCATGTTCAGCAGCATAGCCTGGAACTGGTCCTGAGGAATATTCAGCGCGCTTGAGAACACTGCCAGCGGCCCCTCGTGGTCGCAGCCCGCAATGGGCGAGGCGCAGGCGTCGGCCAGAATCTCGCCTGCATAGCGCCCGTCGGGCATGGCGCCGCACAGCGCGCCGCCCGGCTGGTGGGAGGTCACGGAAATGGCCGAGCAGCGGAAGTGTCCGCCGAGGGCCGAGGGCGTCTCGTCGGCAATCGACACCCACAGCTCATAGCAGCGTCGCACCATCTCGTCGGCCTCCGCGCTGCCGTTGCCGTAGTGCTCGAGCTTCACGCAGCGCTCGCGCAGCTCCTCGTACCCCTCCCAGTTGGCGTCCATCGCCTTCTTCAGCTCCGGCAGGGTGCATACCTTCTGCTCGAAGCACAGCTTCTTTATTGCGTACAGGCACTGAGCTAAATTGACCATGCCCACGGGGTTGAGAAGCTGGTTGCTCTCAAATGGGTATTCCTGCGCATAACAGTCCAGTCCGGATTTGATGCCGTTATACATAAACGCCGCGCGGAAGGGGTCGGGCAGCAGGTCCTTGAACACCGCGCTTTCGATGTTGAGCTTCTCCGCCGCCGTCTGGACAAAGTATTTGTACTCGGGCCGGAAGTCGTCCATAAACTGCTCGAAGCTCTCGTATTTGCTCAGGTCGCCGGCGACGCGGTGGCCGACGTACTCGCCGATGTTTTTGTCGTAGCCGTCGTTCATGAAGATGTCAAGCATCAGCGGGCAGACAAACATGGTGATGCCCATAGTGCGCGTGCGGTACTGGATGTTGCCGTCGATACAGCCGGTCATGCAGTAGTCCCGGGCAACCTCTACCGGCAGACCCTCGTCGGGGCCGTGGACCTGGGTGAAGTAGTCTATGTAGCTCTTGTCTCCGACGAAGGCGGGCATGGAGCAGCCCTCGGCCTGACATTTGAGCGCCAGAAGCATCACGTCGTCCGGCGTGCTGTCGCTCACGCGAAGGGTGACGGTATGGTGCGGCGTGCGCACATCGCGAACAGCCTGCAATATCAGGCGCGTGAGCTCGTTGCAGGCGTCGCTGCCGTCGGGCTTTACACCGCCGATGGTCATGTTTATCCAGCGCGCGCCGCCGGAGGTGCGCTTGCGTATCTCGCGGCCGGACTGCTGGTTGAGCTCCATGCAGCGTATGCGCAGCATCCCCAGCAGCTCGAGGACCTCATCGTCGGTTATGCACCCCGCGTCAATATCCGCCTTGTAGAAGGGGTACATGTACTGGTCAAATCGGCCTATAGCCGGAGTGGGCGCGGGATTTATCATCAGGAACATGAACCAGAAACACTGCATCGCCTCGCGGAAGGTGCGCGCGGGCCTTGCCGGAACGCGGGCGCAGATTTCGGAAATTTCCTCCAGCTCCTTTTTGCGCTGGGGATTTGTCTCCGTCTCGGCCATCTCCGCAGCCAGCCTTGAAAAGCGCGAGGCGTAGTTCACCAGCCCCTGCAAGCTCAGCTTCATGGCCTGAAGCGTGATTCCGCGCTCGAAGCTGCGCTTGTCGAAATAGCGGTTTTTCTCCAGCTCGGCGTCGCACTCGGCTATCATGGACTCAAGCCCCTCGTTGAGCGCGCGGCCGTAGTCTATGCACAGCAGGTTCCAGCCGGGGCCGTTTCCCAGACCGGAGCAGGCCGCTCCGCCGCCGACGCGGTTGCCGAGCTTTTTGTCCTTCTTCCAGGGGGCGAGCATCATGCCGCTGCGGGCAAAGGCGTCGAGCCGGTCGTTCTCCGCAATGATGAGGTTGGCGCCCTGGTACATGCCGAAGGGGTGAAACTGCTCGTTTATGCGCAGCATCTCCTCCTGGTCCTCTTTGGAGAAGTCAAAACCGTCCTCGCGCAGGTACTCGCACTCCTCGCGGCTCCACTTGCCCAGGCCCGCCTCAATCTCAAGGCCCCAGGGCTTGCTGGCGGGGTTGCCGACAAACAGCTCGTCGTCCCCGATGAATATGGGAAACTGCTCAAGCACGTTTTTCAGGGTCTGTCCCCTTCGGAGTATGGCGGGATATCCCGCGCACTCGGCCTCAGTTTTGGTGATTATTTTAAATTTCTCGATTCCTATGTGCTGATAGTTGGTCTTTATCCGGCTGTACATGCGCTCAAGTCGCTCTGTCATGGTTCCGTTTCCTTTCTGTTCAGGTTTTTCATTCAAGACTCATTAAAAAAAGATACCGTCAATAAGCCTCCACACGCCGAGCAGCGACACAATTACCATCGCTGCCATGACAATTACCGCGGTGAGCCACTGCTTTTTGAAAATAGACGCACGCTGCTCCTCGTTGGCCCCTATGAGCTGGAGCGAGCCGCCCATGGACACGGGGGATATGCCGGTGGCGTTGCAGCCGGCGATTATGCACACGATAATTGTTGCGGGGCTCAGTCCGGCCGCCTCGCCGAGCACAACCGCCATGGGCCCGAGCAGAGGGACAATCGCAAACTGGTTTGAGGTAAATGACAGTAGGGCGCTGATGCACACAAGCGCGGCCGGAATCAGCCAGCCTGGTATTGCGGATGCAAGACCGTTTGCCAGCATATCCGTGATTCCCAAATCCTTAGCGCTGGCAACAATCATGCAGCAGCCGCCTATGTTGATAAAGCTGGTCCAGGGAATCCGGTTTTTCATTATGTCCTTGACATCCCCAACCCTGGCTATGTGGAAAGCAAGGACGCCGAGCAGGCAGTTCTGCTTGAGTGTCAGATGCGTGGACATCCACGCCGTTACGGGATTGGCATGGACAAGAGTCTGGATAAGTACCGGAATCATTGTCACGAGTATCACGACAATAACGGTGACAAGGGCAAATTTCTGCTCCCTGTTGAGCGGCTCGGGCCCGCCGGAAAAATATTCGCTTATTTTCTCGCTGTCCAGCTTGTGCCTGCGAAAAGCAAAGTACGCGCAGACATAGAAAATGATGAAGAAGCCGGCAAGAAACAGAACGGTTTCATAGCTGGCGGTGTAGGACAGTCCCTCGTCCAGCATGCCCTCCACTATGGTGCGGATGGTGCTGCCGCCGCCGGTCCAGAAAAACATGCCGGTGATGGCCGTGCCGCAGTATGTGCTTATAACCGCGAGCAGGGGATGCAGTCCCGCGTAGCTGACAATGGCGAAGGCTATTGGCGACATGAGCAGCGGGGCGACTTCCGCACCGCCGATGCAGGCCAAAATCGCGGAGCTTATCACAAGCGCGAAGGGTATAAACGCCGTGCGTCCCTTGCTCGCGTGCATGATTCGCGCCACAACACCGCCGAACAGGCCAGTCTGCTGGACATAGCAAAAGAATGTACTGGCAATGAAAAGCGTTATTATGGTGTTGGTCGGAAAATAACCGACTATGGCGGCCGGCGCTATTCCGCACATCCATCCCGACATAATGAAGGTAAAAAGCATACCGAGGATGCCTATCGTAACCCCCAGCTTATCGCTGAGAATGACCATAAGCGCGAAGAATACCACGAAAATTACCACTGCTAATACTGGCGACATTGCACTCTCTCCTTTTTGTTGTCATTTTTGATTACCTGCTCCCGTTCCTTGCCTTAATTATAAAGCCGCACACGCCGCGCGCATACAAGCAGTTGGTTTTGCGCGCAAAACAATCTGTTTGTTTGCTCAGGCTGTGCGTACCCGCACATGGCCGTTTTTCCCTGTTAATTGACAGTGCCGGCGAGTTCGGGTAAAATATGAGCAGGCAAAGAAGGGAGGTGTCGGGCAGTGACCACGGATTATCTAAAATACTTCATAGCCGCCTGCGACTGCGGCAGTATTCAGGAGGCGTCAAAAAAGCTGTTTATTTCCGCCCAGGGGCTTGGCCAGGGTATACAGAAGCTTGAGCGCAGCCTGGGCGTGCAGCTTCTTACCCGCACTCAATACGGTGTCCGCCCCACACAGTTTGGCGAGGAATTTTACAGTCAGGCCAGAGTTGTCTGCGACGAGCTCCTGCGCCTTGAAAACATGGTGGAGGAATACAAGCTGCGCTCCTCCTCCGGCCTGACAATCGGCGTGGTCGGCAAAAGCAACTTCGGCTCCGTTATTCTCGCCTGCGCCAAGGCCTACGCCGAGGAGTTTCCCGACCGTCCTCAAAGCATCGTATTGCGCAGCTTTTCCGACGGACTTGAGCTGCTCGAGCAGCTCCGCTCCGGCGGCATAGACGCCGGCCTGCTCTTTCACAGCCGGCGCTTTCCCGACCTGAAATATTATACCATCAGCTACTACAGCCGCCTTATGCTGCTGACCTGCGCGGACAGTCCCCTCGCCCGGCAGGACAGTGTCACTATGCAGCAGCTCCGCGGCCTGCGCTATATCGCCGCAGGCGAGTATGACCCATTCACCTCTCTTATCAATCATATTTGCCTTGACGCCGGCTTTCAGCCGAACAATGTCTTTTTCAGCAATGAAAACAACGCAATTGCCAATCTGATAGACTGCGGAGCAGCAAGCATACTCCTGCGCGAGAGCTATTACCACGTGATAACCCACTTCACCAAAAACACCCGCGTCCTGCCAATCACTCCCGAGATACACATCGCCAATTCCTTCATCACGAACAAAAGCTCCGAGACGCCGGAGCTGCGCCAGTTTCTGCGCTATATGATAGATTATTTCGGCCGCATCATAGGTGTCGGCGCAAATTCCCTGTCAAAGTGAGCTTCCTCTGCACGCATAAAGCCCCCCGCAATCCTTAGATTGCGGGGGACCATCCGCCATTTTTTTTGAGCCAGATTAATGCACGCTGCGCTTTATACGTATGCACTCCTCCCTACAGCGCCGTGCCCTTTTTCGGTATAAACAGCCTCGCCATATCCGCGCCCTCATGCCGGAGCAGCCAGAGCTTGCGCTCCACTCCGCCCGCATAACCGGTC
>CATJWA010000232.1 GCA_949744025.1 uncultured Eubacteriales bacterium | reverse complement strand
GCGGCCCCATTAAAGTATGACCCGGCACATGCTTCGGGGGCTTGGGGAACGCTTACTGTTTAGTTTTATTTTTGGAGGTTTTCCGATGTCTATAGAGAAAGGAAAGGCATATTTCAGGCAGTTTGGAATGGAGGACAGGGTTCTGGAATTTTCAGAGTCGAGCGCCACGGTGGAGCTGGCGGCGCACGCGCTGGGAGTTGAGCCTGAGAGAATAGCAAAAACGCTGTCTTTTAAAAAGGACGACAGCTGCATCCTTGTGCTGGCCGCGGGCGACGCGAGGATTGACAACCGAAGGTTTAAGGAGCGCTTTGGCTTCAAGGCCAAGATGCTGACGGCGGACGAGGTGCTATCGCTTGTCGGACACCCCGTGGGAGGAGTTTGCCCGTTTGGGATAAACGAGGGTGTTGATGTATATCTTGATGTAAGCCTCAAGCGCTTTACCACGGTGTTCCCCGCGGTGGGCAGCGGAAGCAGCGCCATTGAGCTGAATTTGGAGGAGCTTTACAAATACTCCAACGCCGCGGACTGGGTGGATGTGTGCAAGCTTCCGGAGGGCGGGAATGAATAACCGAAGCGAGGAGCGCCTTGGCACAGAGCCGCTGGGGAGGCTTATTTTTTCCCTGGCAATACCGGCGCTGCTGGCGCAGCTTGTAAACCTGCTGTACAGCCTTGTGGACAAGATATACATAGGCCATATCGCGGATGTGGGCGCGCTGGCGCTCACGGGGCTGGGGCTGTGTACGCCGATAATACTTATAGTGTCGGCGTTTGCCGCCTTTGCCGGAAACGGAGGAGCACCGCTGGCTGCAATGTCGCTCGGACGCGGAGACAGAGAAGGGGCCAGCCGCATACTGAGCATGTCCTGTGTGCTGATACTGTTTTTCTCCGTGGTGCTCACGGCGGCGCTGATGGCTGCGAAGCGGCCGCTGCTGTACTTTTTTGGCGCGAGCGGCGCAACGATAGGCTTTGCCGAGGACTATTTGAGCGTGTACCTGTGCGGCACGGTATTTGTGCAGGCGGCGCTGGGACTTAACAGCTTCATAAGCTGCCAGGGTCAGGCGAAAACCGCCATGCTCTCGATAATGATAGGCGCGGCGGCGAACATCGTGCTCGACCCGATATTTATTTTCGGCTTTGGTATGGGCGTGCGCGGCGCGGCGCTGGCGACGATTATCTCACAGTGCCTGAGCGCGATATGGGTAGTGCGTTTCCTGCGCTCGGAAAAGTCGGTGATACGCATCACGCCGGCGTACATGAGGCCGGACTTTAAGATAATCGGGCGCATTGCCTCGCTGGGTGTGTCTCCGTTTATCATGCAGTCCACCGAGAGCCTTATTGCCATTGTGTTTACAAACGGCCTGCAAAAATACGGCGGGGACCTCTACGTCGGCTCCTATACGATTTTGCAGAGCGTGATACAGCTTATGTTCATTCCTACCCAGGGCTTCTGCAATGGGACGCAGGCGATAATCAGCTACAACTACGGTGCGGGAAACTTTGACCGAGTGAAGAAAAATTTCCGAATAGTGACCGGAATCTGCCTTGTGTACACGTTAGGCTTTTACGCCTTTGTTCTGCTGGCGCCGGGGATTATTGCGGGTATGTTCACAGACAATGCCGAGCTGCTGGCGCTCGCGGCGGAGAAGCTGCCGCTGTTTCTTGCGGGCATGTCCATCTTTGCTTTCCAGATAGGCGCGCAGACCACCCTGCTTGGCATGGGGCGGGCGAAGGTATCGCTGTTTCTTGCTTGTCTGAGAAAAATAATCCTGCTCACTCCGCTGGCAATTATACTGCCGCGTATAGCGGGAATAGGCGTGGACGGCATATACGCCGCGGAGCCTATTTCCGACGCGATAAGCGCGCTGACCTCGCTGGCGCTGGTAACGGCGGTGTCACGAAAGTACTTAAGCGGACCGCTGCCGGAGAAAAAGTGAAATCTCCGGGAACATTTTTCCGTTTTTCTCGTCTGATTAATATAACACACGGAGCGCTTTGACAGGTGCTGTGGGATAAAGGAGGAGCGGAAATATGAAAAAATTTACCGTGATTGTTCTGATGCTTGTCTGCCTGCTGTGCGCGGGCTGCGGGGTGAAGGAAAAGACATTAACGCCCCTTGAGGCGCTGCCGGAGGACTACTCCCTTGAGCAGGCGAAGGCCGACGGCTGCGTCGTGCATGAGGACGGGGACGTGAGCGCAGGGCAGGAGGCTTGGGAGGAGTTTGTGTCCGATGCCGCGGCGGGAAAAAGCGCGGGTGTGAGACTGTATGACTATTACACCCTCGACCCCGAGAGCTGCTCGCCAGAGTATTACGAGGCGGAGAAGGACAATTACCCGCATATATTTGTTAGGGATTTGAGCTTTGACGGGGAAAAGTACTCTCTGCGCTGGCTTGAGGACGGGCGGGAGTATGTGCGCGAGTATGAGTACATGCTGCGGTACGAGGACGAGGCCGAGAGCGAGACGGCGCTGTACTCGTCCTATGTGCGCTATGTGCTGACCCACGACGAGACGGTGACGTGGGAGGATATTTTCCGCGGGATGGTCAGCTCGCAGCTTGGGGACTGGATAGACGCGAGCACGGTTTATATGGATTTGATTTACTGACGCCCGGCGTTTCTTGTACTTGCAAAATGCTCGCAGATGGGCTATAATTGAAAATATCGAAAAAGAGGCATTGCCTCTTTTTTGACTGTCCATTGGGGCCGGAGGAGAGCGGTTGGCTCGCCGGCGGCCCCTATATAAAAGCCGCTGCGCGCAGTCCGGCTGAATCATACTATGCCGTTGTGCCGGAGAAGGTCACAGGGCAGCGCGGCGCGGGAAATTGAAAATATAAAAAAAGAGGCTCTGCCGCTTTTTGGAGGCGTAAATATGCTTAGAATTGCTCCATCGATACTCTCCGCAGATTTTGCAAATCTCAAGCCGGAGATTGACGACGTTCTGCACGGCGGAGCCGACTGGCTGCATGTGGACGTTATGGACGGGCTTTTTGTGCCGAACATTTCTATAGGCATACCGGTGGTCAAGTCGCTGAGAAAGGCGACGGACGCCTTTTTGGATGTGCACCTGATGATAGACCGGCCGCAGCGATATGTCGGCCAGTTTTGCGACGCGGGAGCGGACCTGGTGAGCTTTCACGTCGAGGCAGCCCAGCCGCAGGACGTCCTTGCCGCGCTCAAGGAGATAATCGAGCGCGGGAAAAAGGCAGCTCTGGCAATAAAGCCAAAGACACCGGCGACAGTGCTGCTGCCTTATCTTGATTTAGTGGACATGGTGCTGGTGATGACGGTTGAGCCCGGCTTCGGCGGGCAGAGCTTCATGGACGACCAACTGCCGAAAATTCAGCTTCTGCGCGGTATGCTCGACGAGCTCAACCCCGAGTGCGAGCTGGAGGTTGACGGAGGAATTGACGAGAACACCGCCGAACTGG
>CATJWA010000231.1 GCA_949744025.1 uncultured Eubacteriales bacterium | reverse complement strand
CCCTCCATGACAGCCACGCAGGAGTTTGTGGTTCCAAGATCTATACCAATAATTTTACCCATGATTTTTTCCTCCAATATGTGAAAATAATAATATTTTAATATGCTTTTTCAGTTAGCAACCTTTACCATGCTGAATCTGATTATCTTCTCGCCCAGCTTGAATCCCTTCTGAAACTCCTCGACTATGACGTTCTCCCCGACGCTCTCGTCCTCGACGTGCATCACGGCGTTGTGGACCGTGGGGTTAAACTTCTCGCCCTCGGCCGGAATTTCTTCCACGCCCAGAGCGGTCATCACCTGCCTGAGCTGGTTGAAGGTCATCTCCACGCCTTTTTTGTACGCCTCGTCCGAGGTCTGAGTGTTCATAGCCCGCTGGAGATTGTCATATACCGGCAAAAACTTCGTCACGGTATCCACGCGCACGTCGGTGTAGATGTTCTCCCTCTCCCTGGCGCTACGCTTGCGGAAATTGTCGTACTCCGCTATAAGGCGCAGGAATCGGTCATGCTCATCGGCAATCTCCTCCTTCGCGGTGGCGTTCTCCTTCACCTCGGCCTGCTCTGTCTCAGGCTCGGAGGCAGCCTCCTCGACCTTAGTCTCCTCCGCGGAGGTCTGCTCCTTGTCCTTCTCCTCGGGCAGCGGTTCCTTCTTGTTTTTAGCCATCTGATTCGTCCTTTCCCTTATCAAAAGCTTCGCCGCGAAGCGAATCCCCTTCAAATCAGCAGCTTCGTCACTGATTTGAGGCGAAGCCTTATTCGTTGGTATCCTTTATCATAAGCTTGCCAAAGCCCGGCAGCGCCTTGTCTCCTCCGCTGCCCGAAAGCGCCTTGCTCAGTCCGTCGGCAATGTAGCTGAGCTTAGCCGCGACTGAGGAATAGTCCATTCTCGTGGGCCCCACCACTCCGATGATGCCCTGCATCCCGTCGCCGGCATTGTATTTTGCCAATATCACGCTGGAGTCCTTGAGCTCCTCCGCTATGTTCTCCGGACCGATGAGCACCTTCAAATCGTCCCCGAAGTCCATACCCGGCAGATTGTACAGGTGCTCGGCGTCCGACAGGTAATCCATAACCTTGTGCGCCTTGTCGGGGTCGCGGAACTCCGGCAGCTGCAAAAGCTTCGCTCCGCCCGAGAGCGCGGCCTGCGCCGCCTTCTCCTCTGAGAGTATCTCTATCGCAAACGCGGCGATAACCGCCGTCAGGCCCATAGTGTCGCCCGTTGAGCGCTCGGCCGATGATATAAGAATCGGGCTTATCTGTTCCTCGGTTATACCCGTAAACGAGGCGTTGAAAACGGTCGAGAGCTTCTGCACCATGCTCTGCTCCACCGAAAACGGCAGATGCACAAGCTTGTTTTTCACCGTGTTGTCGCTGAGCATGGCAACGATTATGAAAGTGTTTGAGTCAACGTAAATAAGGTCGAAGCGCTTGACTGTGGACGGTGCTTTCGCCGTCAGTGTCAAGGCGGGGTAATTGGTCATCTCCGCGGCCAGCTTGCCTACGTCGCTAACCAGACGGTCAAGCTGACGGAGCCTGTCGTCCAGACTGCGGTTTATTGCCTGCGTCTCCTCCTCGGAGAGCTTCTGCATTTGCATGAGCTCATTCACGTATATCCTGTAGCCCTGCGCAGTCGGAACGCGCCCCGCGCTCGTGTGCGGCTGCTGGAGATAACCCATGGTCGTCAGCTCTGCCAGCTCGTTTCTTATTGTAGCGGAGCTGACCTCCAAACCGGATTTTTCGGCAATATGCTTTGAGCCGACCGGCTCGGCCGTGGCGATGTACTCGTCAACAACCGCGG
The DNA here is from genome assembly GCA_949744025.1 of uncultured Eubacteriales bacterium. Lineage (GTDB taxonomy): Bacteria > Bacillota > Clostridia > Oscillospirales > Oscillospiraceae > JAMPGF01. The sequence continues at coordinate 4,206 of CATJWA010000231.1, read as the reverse complement.
CGAGAATCTTTTTCTTCCTCTCGCTTAATTCCAATGAGCTCCCCTCCCAAGCGAACCTGTGCGCCGTCCTGACAGACCGCGTCAACGTGGATAGCTTGCCCGCTGGCAGTCAAATTATCAGTTTGCTGGCACTCTTGCCCTACGAGTGCTAATTTACCACTATCAGGACCATTTGTCAAGCGCTGTGGCTGTAATTTGACATATTGTTCATAATTGGCGCCAAACGTGAGGCCATTGACGCCGAAAGATTTTGTTTTTCTTAAAATTTCTTTCTTTTTTTACTTGGACTTGCAAAAAATAAAAAATTGAGGGATAATAAATAAATATGAAACGCCAAAAACGCAAAGGAAACTGAAACTATGAAAAAAATCTCTCTTTTGTTTATCACGGCAGTCATGCTCTTGAGCCTGTGCGCCTGTGACAAGAAGGACTCCACCCCCGCCACCTCCACCGACCTGACCGACGAGGAACTTCAGCAGCTTATCGACGAGATTGAAAGGGAAAAGGAAAATCAGGACAACAGCTAAGCTGCAATAAAAGCGCGCCTTCCGCTTCTTCGCGGCAGGCGCGCTTTGCTTTTCCGGCCCTGTTTTCACAAATTTTCCTGAGCGAGTACAAATTACTTTGTATTGACACCGGCGCATCACCTGCTATACAATTAACTAAATAATACTCAAGGAGGTACGCACATGCTCAGCAATTTGACCAAAGAAATGTTCGCCAAGCTTGATTTCAAGCTTGCTCCCGTAGCTGTCAAATTTTCCTTTGACAAGCCCGAGGGCGTGGAGCCCGTCGGCAAGCAGATGGCCTTCTGCTCCTTCGTCAAGGAGGCCCAGGACTCGAACCGCAAGTTCTATGTCACCGCGGACGACGACGACTGCGTCGGCAAGATGGTGCTCGGCATGGTCGATATGCCCCAGTTTGAGAGCAGCGGCCGCGCCGGCTTTGACTTTGAGGTGTTCCGCACCCCCGCGGCCAACTCCCGCCTGTACTATACCAACCCCCGCTTCAACCGCGGCGCGGCAAACTATGCCACCTTCGCCCCCGTCGCTCTCTGTGACTTTGACCCCGACCTTATCATCGTCGTGGCCGACGTGCGCCAGACAGACATTCTCATGCGCGCCAACAGCTACATTTCAGGCGACTTGTGGGAGAGCAAGGACACCCACGTCATGGGCTGCTCCTGGGAATTTGTCTATCCCTACATAAGCGGTAAGATAAACCATACCCTCGTCGGCACGCACCACGGCCAGAAGGTCCGCAAGCCCTTCCCCGACGGCATGGAGGTAATCACAATTCCCTTCCAGAAGATAGACGAGATAACCACCGCCCTGTCCGAAATGCCGTGGGTTCCCATTTCCATGCGTCCCGACGACCAGGACGAGCTTCAGCGCCGCATAGACCACTGGGCCGAGCTCACCCCCGATTTGATGCTGACAAAGTCATAAATGCAAAAAATGAGAGGTCATTGAAAACCTCTCATTTTTTGTATTTATCTTTTCCATTTCTCCTGCTTGTAGCCCTGCTGCTCAAGTCTGCCTCTCAAGCCTTCAATGAAGTCAAGAAACGCCTCGGGCTCCTCCTGCTGCACAGTGTTGGGTATTCCGGCAACGGTTTTACTGCCCGTGTCGCCGATATTGAGAATCTCACCATAATCGGGATATCCCTTTACATAGGTCAGGCACACCTGCAAATACTTTGGGTTGTAGTGCGCCCCCACAACCTTGTCCATTTCAACGTACACAGCGTCGCTGTGCACCGTAAGCTCACGGTCTATCTGAACCATAACTACCTTCCAGTCGCTTTTTCGGTAGCCTACTATGTAGTGGTAAAATGTCGTGGTGTTGGTATCAAAAATAAATCCTTGCTCAAACTTGGTGCTTGTCTGCGTGGCGTGAATAAGCTCATAGCTGCCGCCGTCGGGTACAGCCTCGTTGAACATCTCGCGCATACGCGCCTTTTTGCGGCTGCACTCCTCAGCGTCGTATTCCAGCTCCTTCGGCTTTTTTGAAAACAGTCCCATTTAATCCCCTCCTGATTGTTGTTGTTCGCCGCGCCGGAAATCCTCCCCCGACGCCGGCTATAGTTTACACCTGCCGCAGCCCTCATACAAGTATTTTTTGTCTCTCCTGTATATGATAGTGAAACTTTCTTAGTTTATTTTTTCACATTAAAGTTGAAAAAGCTCCTGAAATGGTGTATATTAAAATAAATCCTGCGAAATTTACAGGCTGAAGGAGGCAATGCCATGTTGGACCCCGCGTTTTACGAAAAAGCGGATTCCATTATCAGCGAATACCGCCCCGAGGAGCGTTTTCTTATACCCATCATCCAGGACATCCAGGAGGAGTACAGCTATGTCCCTCCGGAGCTGCTCGACTACATAGCTAAAAAGCTCGGAATCTCCGAGGCCAAGGCCTACAGCGTCGCCAGCTTCTATGTCAACTTCTCCTTTGAGGCCAAGGGCAAGTACGTCATCCGCGTGTGCGACGGAACCGCCTGCCACGTGCGCAAATCCGCGCCCGTTTTAGAGGCTCTGTACAAGGAGCTGGGCCTCAGCCGGAAAAAACAGACCACGGACGACGCCCTGTTCACCGTCGAGACGGTCTCCTGCCTCGGCGCCTGCGGTCTGGCCCCCGCCGTGACTGTAAACGATGTGGTCTACCCACAGATGGACCCCGACAAGGCCGTGGCGCTTGTCAACGAACTGCGAGGTGAGGCAAAATGAAGCTTGAAAACAGAACACAGCTACAGCTCCTGCGCCAGCAGTGCAGGGATAAGCACAATGCCGAGTCCGTCCGCGTGCTCGTCTGCGGCGGCACCGGCTGCCTCGCCGGCGGCTCCGACAAGCTCTATCAGCGCTTCGCCGAACTGGCAAAGGACCGAAAAAATGTCGAGGTCAAAATAGGCGAGGAGATTGCCCATATCGGCGTCAAGCACAGCGGCTGCCACGGCTTTTGCGAAATGGGACCGCTTGTGCGTATCGAGCCGTATAATTATCTTTATCTCAAGGTCCAATTAGACGACTGCGACGAAATTTTCGAGGAAACCATCCTCCACGGCCGCCCCGTCGAGCGCCTGATGTACCACGAGGGTGAAACCGTCTACCGCGCGCAGGAGGACATCCCCTTTTATGCCAAGCAGACCCGCCTTGTGCTGCAAAACTGCGGCCATATTGCCGCGGAAAACATCGAGGACGCCCTTGCCGTTGGAGCCTATGAATCCCTTGAGGAGGTTCTTTTCGAGATGCTCCCCGAGACGGTTATAGATACGATAGACCACTCCCGTCTGCGCGGCCGCGGCGGCGCGGGCTTCCCCACCGGCAAGAAGTGGCGTCAGGTCGCCTCGCAGGAGGAAAAGGAGCGCTATGTCGTCTGCAACGGAGACGAGGGCGACCCCGGCGCGTTCATGGACCGCAGCGTCATGGAGGGCGACCCGCACAGAATGATTGAGGGCATGATGATAGCGGCCTACGCCGTGCAGGCGCAGGAGGGCTACATATATGTCCGCGCGGAATACCCGCTGGCCATCCGCCGTCTGAAAATCGCCATACAGCAGGCGCAGGAGCTCGGGCTTTTGGGCGACAACATCCTCGGCACCGGCTTTTCCTTCCACCTGCACATCAACCGCGGCGCGGGCGCCTTCGTCTGCGGCGAGGGCTCGGCACTGACCGCCTCCATAGAGGGCAAGCGCGGTATGCCGCGCGTCAAGCCTCCGCGCACCGTGGAGCAGGGCCTGTGGGCCAAGCCCACCGTGCTCAACAACGTCGAAACCTTCGCCAACGTGCCGCTCATCATCAAAAACGGCGCGGACTGGTACCGCTCCATAGGCACGCCCGAGAGCCCCGGCACCAAGGCCTTCGCCCTGACCGGCAATGTCAGGCACACCGGACTTATCGAGGTTCCCATGGGCATCACACTGCGCGAGGTCATCTTTGATATCGGCGGCGGCTGTCAGGGAGACAAGAAGTTCAAGGCCGTGCAGATAGGCGGCCCCTCCGGCGGCTGCCTGACCGCCGAACAGCTCGACAGCCGCATGGACTTCGACTCTCTGACAAAAATAGGCGCCATGATTGGCTCCGGCGGCCTTGTTGTCATGGACGAGGATACCTGTATGGTAGAGGTTGCCCGCTTCTTCATGAGCTTCACTCAGCGCGAGAGCTGCGGCAAATGCGTCCCCTGCCGCGAGGGCACCAAGCGTATGCTG
>CATJWA010000230.1 GCA_949744025.1 uncultured Eubacteriales bacterium | reverse complement strand
GCTACTGCGGCACTCCGCTTAAATACTCCTTTTCCGAGGCAGGGCAGAAAAAGTCACTCACCGTTGTGGAGCTCAGAGAAAAAGGGCTGGTTGAGGCGCGCACTGTGCCGCTGGCGCCCCTGCGGGACATGGCGGAGCTGCGTGGGACCTACGAACGTATGTACTCCAGGGATTTTTACGAGGGGACGGATTACAGAAACAGCTATATTCATATCACACTCACCGATGAGGACGACATCCCCGACGCCGTGAGCAAGCTGAGGATTATCTATCCGTTTTTGATGAAGGTGGACTATGACAACAGCCGCACCAGGGCGGGGATTCTGACGGGCGAGGCTGAGGATGTGGAGAGAAAATATACGATGGAGCTGCTGGAGGAGTTCTATGAAAAACAGAACGGACGGCACATGGAGGAGCGCCAGCGACGCTTTGCGCAGAGACTTATAGAGGAGATTTGGGGGGACGAGGCATGAGACCGCTGAAATTGACAGTATCCGCTTTCGGGCCTTACGCGGGGACGGTTGTGATGGAGCTGGAAAAGCTGGGTGAGCAGGGCTTGTATCTGATTACCGGCGACACCGGCGCGGGAAAAACGACTATCTTCGACGCGATTACATACGCTCTGTACGGCGAGCCGAGCGGAGAAAACCGCGAGGTGTCGATGCTCCGCTCCAAATACGCTGCACCGGAGACACCGACACGGGTGGAGCTGGTGTTCGCATACTGCGGCAAGAGCTATACCGTGCGCCGAAATCCTGAATATGAGCGCCCTGCGAAGAAGGGGAACGGCACAACCACGCAGAAAGCGGAGGCGGAGCTTACCCTTCCCGACGGGCACGTGGTAACCAGAGCCAAGGAAGTCAACAGTGAAATCGTCGGTATAATCGGCCTGAACCGCAGCCAGTTTTCCCAGATAGCGATGATAGCGCAGGGGGACTTTCTCAAACTGCTGCTGGCAAGGACGGAGGAGCGGCAGAAAATCTTTCGGGAGATTTTTGGAACGCGGTATTACATGGTGCTTGAGGCGAAGCTCAAAGACGAGACTTTGAAGCTGCAGAAAGAGTGTGAGACTGTGCGACGGAGCGTTGAACAGTATATATGCGGGGTGGTCTGCCCAGAAGACGATTTGCTTTATCCGAGGGTGGAAAAAGCCAAGGCGGGCGAGCTCCCGTTTGAGGAAACTGTGGAGCTTATCGAGAGGCTGATTGTGCAGGATGAGACGGCGAACGCCGAGTGTAAAGCGACATTGGACAAGCTAAATGGGGAGCTCAAGGAAGCTGCGTCCGTACTGGGCAAGGCTGAGGAGCTGAAAAAGACGCGTTTGGAATTGGAGGAGACAAAAGCCAAACGAGAGCTGCAGGCGTCAGACACGGACGCTGCACGGAAAGCGCTCGAAGCGGAGCAGGAAAAAATGCCAAGGCAGGAGGAACTGAACAGGGAACTGACGGTTTTGGCGGAGGAGCTTCCGCGGTATCAAAAGCTGAGGGAGGGGCAGGAGGAACTTGCACGCCTGACCGAACAGATTTCCGCTCAGCGGGAGGGCCTTGAAGAGTATGAGCAGGCTTTGCGCGCCGGAGAGCGCGAGCTCGAGGAGTGGAAACGAGAGTCGGATGCGCTGTCGGGCCTTGTGGGGGACAGAGAGCGCCTGATCGTGAAAAAGTCAGAGGCAGAAAACCGCTGCGCGGTTTTGGAAACCATGAGAAAGGACGCTCATGAGTGGCAGGATTGCGGCATGAGGCTGATAGAGTTACAGGCGGATTGTGAGCGCCTGCGTCGTGAGCAGGAGCAGCGAGGTGACGATATCCGGCGTCAAATCGAGGCTTTGCAGGTGGGCAGGGAAATATTGTCGGCGTCGGAGGGGCTTGAATCAGAAAAGGGTAGACTTATTCTTATTCAAGGCACACAGCAGGAAAGGAAAGAGAAACTGGACGACCTTTGCAGGCTGCTTGAAAGCTGTGTCGAAGCGCGGAAGTCTGTGGCGCTGATGCAAAAGGAATATCAGCAGATACAATATAAAGCCGAGGTGGCGGAGACAGAATATCTGCGAAAGAACAGAGCCTTTTTAGACGAGCAGGCGGGGATTCTGGCGCAGTCCCTGAGCGAGGGACTGCCCTGTCCGGTGTGCGGCTCAGTCCACCATCCCGCGCTGGCGCAGATGTCCAGCCATGCGCCAACAGAGGCGTCGCTAAACAGGGCGAAGGACGAGATGGAGAGCTCCCGCGCGCAGGCCGCTGAAAAAAGCCTTGCTGCGGGCAAAAAGAAAGCATCCCTTGAGGAACAGGAGCGCCAGCTTCTCAGACAGATGGAGCCGTATGTGGAAAAGCCAACGCTCACCACCGCGGCAGAGCAGCTGGACGCCTGCCGTAAAGAGGTGGAAAAGAAGCTGTCGCATGTCGGAGAAAGCCTGCTCGAGTTGGAGGCGCAGATAAGCCATAGGCAGGAGCTTGAACGGGTGCTTGACGAGCAGGAGACGAGGTTGAGAGAGCTTACGGCAGGGCAGGATATGCTGAGAGAAAAGCTTAATGAAGCCGAGCGGAAGCAAAGCGGCCTGGAGGGCCAGCGGGAGCAGCTTGCGCTTCGCCTGTGCCGGCAGCTTCGGGAGCATATGGACGGCTGCGGGCCGGAAGAAGCGGCAGCGCGTATTGCTCTGCAGCTCGAAGCCGCGGAACAGGCATTGTCAGAGCTTGAGGAGCGGCTGCGGGAAACGGAAGCGGGGATGAGCAGGAAAAAGGAACTCGAGGAGTTGATACCCAAGCGTGAACAGAGCCGGAAAGAAGCGGAACAGGCCGCCGCCTCCGCCAGAGAAAGCCTGACCGGTGCGCTCAGCCGCAGGGAGGAAAAAGGAAATCAGCTTGACATTCTAAGAGCGGAGCTGCGCTGTACCGATGAGGCGGCAGCGAGGGAGAAGCAGAGTTCCCTGAGAGAGGAAATAACACGAATGTCCGACGCTCTGAAAGAGGCCGAGGAAGCCTACCGCGTGCGCAGGGAAGAACTGGCCGGAACGAACAGTACGATAGAAAACCTGACAAAGCTTATGAGTAGCAGCGAGGAGTTTAATGCTGAGGACTGCCGTGCGCGCGTCAGCGAGCTGGAGCTGGAGCGCTCCGAGACGGCCGAAGTGCAGAGGACTATCCATGCCCGACGGACCGTAAACAGTACTGCGCTGAAAAACATCATGGAAAAGGCAGACAGCCTCAAAGCGCTTGAGGAAGAATACGCTTGGGTGCGAGCCCTGTCCGACACGGCCGGCGGCAAGCTCGCGAGCAGGGAAAAGATAGCCCTGGAAACCTATATTCAGATGACATTCTTTGACCGGATTCTCCGTAGGGCAAATATCCGCCTGCTTGTCATGTCCGGAGGACAGTACGAGCTAAAGCGCCGCAGACAAGCGAAGGACAACCGCAGCCAGAGCGGCCTTGAGCTGGACGTTGTGGACCACTACAACGGGACAGAGCGCAGTGTAAAGTCGTTGTCCGGCGGCGAGTCGTTTAAAGCGTCGCTGTCGCTGGCTTTGGGGCTGGCCGACGAGGTGCAGTCCGCGGCAGGTGGAATACGTCTGGACACCATGTTTGTTGACGAGGGCTTCGGCTCATTGGACGAGGAATCTCTCCGTCAGGCCGTCCGCTCGCTCAGCGGGCTGACTGAGGGAAACAGGTTGGTGGGAATAATCTCCCATGTGCCGGAGCTGAAGGAGAAAATTGACAGGCAGCTTGTTGTTACCAAGAATATCAGCGGCGGCAGCAGAGTGAAAATCGTGGTGTAACGCTGCCCGCGCGTGCACGGCCGAAAGCATTTCCGGTGAAACGGCTTGATTTTTCCAATAGTTGGATTATACTTATATTTCAATGAAAGACAAAAGCTCCTGGTAGCTCTCCGAGCGGCTGCCGTGTGAGGGCCTTAACAGGCATAAGGCGTTCTTTGCTGCCGGAGCGGAGCGGTCAGAAGGGAGGAAGGAAATGTCACGCAGGAAAGAAAAGCACTGGCAGTTCTCCGTGCTGAAAAAACGGGGCTGGACCAGGGAGCTTGTACGCGAGTACCTTCCCAAGCCGAGCGGTTTTATGTCCAACGGGAATTATATCAAGGTATGGAAAAGAAACGACGTGCTTGACGCCGAGAGAATACTGCATTTTGACGGACTGGGAAACGCGGAGGAGCTCAGCGACAGGTATAACCGAAAATTTTGTGAGGCCCTGACGGCGTCATGGGAAGCCGCGCGGCAGGACGACGGGGACGAGTGGCTGCTTGCGGGACATTACAACGGCGGCATTATACGGCATATAGTTAGCAGCGGCCGGGGACGCGGGCTGAGTCTGTCCCAGGCGCGGGCTTGGCTGAGTGAATTTCTTGCGCTTGAGCAGCGATGCGACAGCCAGAGCATGGCGGGCATTATAAAGCATTTCGTCCGCGTGGGGGGATGGATAGAGGAGCGGATGGACGGTGAGCTGTTTGCGCGGGTGTGCGAGCGTTACCCCCATGTGCTGCTTGCCATTGCCCGCCGGGTTATAGCCGACTTCACCGCTGCGCAGCCGGAGGCGGATGTCCGCAGCCTGCTCGACGCGGAGGGATTTCCGGAGCAGCAGCTTCTCAGCGAGGGACTGGGTGCGGTGTGGTCCGTATGGTACGTGCCTCAGGCAATCAGAACGGACCTGTCGCTGCTTATTGCGCTCAATCCAAAGGACGAGTATCCGGAGGCACGTGCTATGCATAGGCGGTTTATACTGCATATTGGCGGGACGAATACCGGAAAGACCTATGCAGGTTTCCAGCGGCTTATGCGCGCGGGGACGGGGGTTTATCTTGCACCGCTGCGTCTGCTTGCGCTGGAGGCGCAGGAGACTATGCTCAAGGCTGGTGTGGAGTGCGGACTTTCAACAGGCGAGGAGGAGGATCTGCGCGCGGGAGACACACACATCGCTGCCACCGCGGAAAAGCTGGATATGAAGCGCCGCTGGGACGTTGCGGTTATAGACGAGTGCCAGATGATAGCGGACGGTCATCGCGGATATGCCTGGACGCGGGCAATATTAGGCGTGCTCGCGCCCGAGGTGCATTTGTGCGCCGCGCCCGAGGCGAGGGAGCTGCTTGTGCGTATTATCGAAAGCTGCGGCGACAGCATCGAGATTCAGAAGCACGAGCGCAATACGCCGCTTATCTGTATGCAGCGCGCGGTGGATTACCAGCATGTGCAGCCGGGAGACGCGCTTATCACATTCTCAAAGGTGGGCGTGCTCAGCGTGGCGGAGGACCTGCGCCAGAGCGGAAAAGAGCCGGCCATAATCTATGGGGCTCTGCCATACGCCACTCGGCGAAAACAGATGGACAGCTTCCTGGCGGGGGAGATGGAGTACATTGTCTCAACCGACGCCATAGGCATGGGACTCAACCTCCCGATACGAAGGGTGATATTTATGGAGACGGAGAAATTCGACGGAGTTGAGCGCCGCCAGCTCAAACCCGAGGAGATACGCCAGATTGCCGGCAGGGCCGGACGCTTCGGAATGTACAACAGGGGCTATGTCGGCGCGACGCAGAATTTGGCCGTCATACAGACGGGGCTGGAGGCGGTGGTCCCGCCGCTGGAATACGCTGTAGCTGGCTTTTCGGACCTTGTGCTGCGTGTGGATTTCGACCTGCTGGAGGTTTTGACGCAGTGGAACCAGATGCCGACGGTAGAGCCTTACCGCAGGCTGGACATAACGCGCTATATCACGATAATCTCAAAAATGCGTGAAATGGGTATTCTGCTAACACGTGAGCAGGAGCTCAAGGCGGCCAACATCCCCTTTGACGAGACGGAGGAGGCACTGCGCGAGCTGTTTTTCAGCTTTCTGCAGCTTTGGCAGCAGGGGGAGAGCATAGAACAGCCGACGCTTCCGGAGGGCGAGGCGACTCTGCCGGCGCTGGAGCTGCACTACAGGAAGCTGGACCTGTTTTTTTCGTTTGCGCGGACCTTCGAGTGCCCGATGGACGAGGACCGGCTGTACGCCAGCCGCGAGCAGGTTGCAGAGGAGATAAACGAAATACTGCTCTATCGCCTGCGAAGCAATATCCGCTTCTGTGCCCGCTGCGGACGGGCCCTGCCCCTGCACCACCGCGGGCGCCTGTGCGACAAGTGCTATCGAAAGGGCAAAAGCTCGGTTCGGCGCGGCGGCGGACGAAGCTGAACGGAGAAAGCATCAGTGTAATGCAAAAATTGAAATAATAAACTGAAAAAACAGCTTGCCTTTTGGTGAAAGCTGGTGTAGCATAGGAATGCAAAGAAAAACAGCCAATTAAATACAGCAGCGTGGTACGCATGGCGTTTTGCCTGATGAAGTGGGGTCAGATTCCCCGCGAGGAGGTCACTGTAAAGCCCGGAGACGGGACGAGTCAGACCATCAGCCGTACCAACCGACCTGCCGGCTCCGGGTCAAGCGCATTTTGAGAGAAAAGCACGGGAGCCATGGTGTTCCCGTGCTTATATGTTTTCACGCGTAATGCCTCCGGCAAGAGCCGGGGGCTTTTTGGCGTAAGGAGGTGCGCGGCCTGAAAAGCGTGTGAACGCGATTAAAATCAACCCCCGCAAAATCTTTATGAAACGAGGAACAGAAATGAGAAAACGTTTATTGAGTTTAATTCTGGCCGTTGTGCTGGTCTTGAGTGTGCTGCCGGGCTCTGCGCTGTCGGCGGATAATACCGCTGCGGTGAATTTGACAGCTCAGGCGGACGGCGCCTTTCTTTTTGCTCCGCAGTTTGATGTGGAAGTATCCGGCAATTTGGCGGAGAGCTACGGCTACACAGATGCCGTTACCGATGGGGTATCCGCGCTGGATGTGCTTGTAAAGGCGCACGAAATAAAGTACGGCGCGCAGTTTACCAAAGACTCCCAAGATAATTATCTAATAGTAAACGATGGCAGTGTGGAGAAGATTTTTGGTCGGGAGACGATTAGCAACAGCTTTATTATCAATGGCGGATTCCCTAATAATGGGGAAGAAAGCAACGGATATTACGGTGGGTATGCAGTAAATCAGGCCCCTGTTTCAAATGGCGATATAATTGAGTTTCTCGTTTACCAAGACGAATATTGCATGGACAATATAGTATGGTTTTGCAGGGACGGCAAGGCTGTGGATGCAATGACTGCTGTGCCTGAAAGTCAGGTGAATCTGACGCTGAAGGGCCTTTCATATGGTTGGTATGGCGGCAACTATATTGATGCAGATGCCATGCACGCTCAGGGTGGGACTGCCATATGCGGTATGCAGCTTGCGTGGGTGGATATCACTACGGGTAGCACTACCGATATTTCCGGCTGCGTGACAGATAGTAATGACGGATCAGTTAATCTTTCCATACCATCAGAGGAAGGAATTTACTATCTTACCGTAACTGGTACGGACGACAGCGATGTCCCTGCAATCATGTCCCTTACAAGGGTGGTCGTGGATTCGAACATTCCTTCTGCTGATGGCTCGTGTAATCTGACAGAGCTTAGTGTGGCAGATTTTAACAGCAACCCAAATGCGTTGACTATGACGCCGAGCTTTGACAGCGACATCACCGAATATAGTGTTGCTGCGGTAGACTATCAGTCGGCGCCCTATATGAGAATGTGTTATGTCAAAGTTACGGCGGAAGATGATAGCGCAGTTATAAAGGCACAGCTTAATGATGGAGCAGAGAAAACGCTTACCTCGGGTACTTCTGTTTTCGAAAATTTTGGAACGACAGATGTGCTACAGCCCGGCGTCAACAACAAATTGCTTGTCACCGTTACCAACGGGGACGACTCCAAGACCTACACGGTCACGATTCCAATGAAGGACGCGGAGGGCAATGCTCCGGCACCGGACCCAGCGCCGGCACCGGACCCAGACCCAGGTCCCGATCCTGACCCCGACCCCGACCCTGTGCCTGCCGTGGACCCCGACAAGGTAATGCACGCAATCGCCGCCAGATATGCCGCCGCAGGAATCGCCGGCGACGCCAACGCGCCATGGCTGGCCGCCGACATGGCCGCCTATGTTATGGCTTTCCCCGAAACGGAAAACAGGTTGACAGACGCGCAGAAGCAGGAGTGTCTGGACAAGCTTATTCCTGAAGCTGTCAAGGACAACGCCACGGCCGGTAATTTGGCCAAGTACATAATCGCTCTGCGCGCCATGGGCTATGATGCGCGCAAGGTGGCCACCGCGGACGGGCAGACCGTGGACGTGGTGAAAAAACTCACAGACATGGTGGACGCGAAGGATACGGCTGTGGGCAATGAATATACCCTGCCCTATGTTATCATCGCTCTCCAGCAGGGCAAGGAATACGCCACCGCTGAGCAGATGGCTTACCTGAAAGAAAAGGCTCTGGAAATAAAGGACAAGTGGCAGACCCTTCAATGGGGCTCGACCGATGCTGCGCCCCCGATGATTCTTGCGCTTTCACCCTATTACGGCGAGAGCGCGGTAAAGGCTGAGATTGATAAGGCTGTTCAGTTTATCAAGGATAATCAGGATACCGAGACAGGTGCTTTAATGTATGGAGGCAAGCCCAGCGCATCCTCAACGGGCCTTGCAATTACTGCCCTGACGGCAATAGGAGAGGACCCGTCCCAGGCAGCGGCAGGCTCAGACAAGAGCATGATTGACGGCCTTATGACCGCGGTAAACGAGGCGGGCGACGGTTTTGATAATGCTTTTGGCACTGAGCAGGGCTTCCGAGGCCTCGTTGCGGCTGCGCTGCAAAAGAAAGCCGACGGTCCCGCGCAGGTTTTCGATTTCAGCTCCATGCCTATGGAAACCGCGCGCGCCAGTATCACCGGCTGCCCCGTGAGGTTTTCCGTTGTTCCGGACGGCGCCTTGGTTGAGGTAAAGCTCGGCGGTGCCGTGCAGAGCTCCAAGGGGGCTGATTTCTATGATTTGTCTGCCGGCAGTTATACCTATACGGTCACAAAAAGCGGATACCGCGCCGTTTCCGGTTCCTTTGAGGTGACTGCCGCCGAGGCGGCGGAGCACACCGAAAAAAATATCACGGTTTCCCTGATTTCCGAGCCTGACGAGGGCGAGCAGGAAAAGGAGCTGACTGTGACTGTCAAGGTGCTCACCCACGACGGGAATTCCTGTGGGGGAAAGTGGACCTACAAGGACAACGCGGACAAATTTACGCCTATTGTCGATACCAGGGTCACGGTCAAGGCTGGACAGACTGCCTTTGACGCCTTTGTGCTGGCTATGGAGCAGGAGGGCGTCTCCTACAGGGAAAAGTCCTCCGGATATATCAGCGAGATTGCGGGGCAGGAGGAGTTCGGCCACGGCAGCGCAAACTCCGGTTGGCAGTATATGATTGGCAAGACCCTGCCCACCATAAGCTGCCGTGACTATGAGCTTAAATCCAACGTTGCCATGACGTGGTTCTATACGGACGATTACACAAAGGAGAAGGATTCCGAGCAGTGGTCCGGCGGCTCCGGCGGCAGCGTCGGAACGGGCGCAGACAGTGCCTCCACACAGCTCAGGCCCGAGGCGAGCGCTGACAAAAACGGCTTGGCCAGCGCCAAAGTGACGGACAAGGAGCTGAGCAATACCATCGCGCAGGCCAAGAGCGACAAAGCTTCTGAGATAATCATTACCCCCGAGGTCAAGGGCGAGGCCGTGAAGGTCAGTGTAGAGCTGCCGAAATCCGGTGTAGGGGATATTGCCAAACAGACCGATGCCGCACTGAAGCTGGAAACAAAGGTGGGCAGCGTCAGGCTGCAGGGCAAGGCTCTTGAGGATTTGGGAAGCCGAAGCGGCAGCAGGGTCACGCTAACCGTCGAGGCGCTCAGGGATGAGGACGGCAAGACGAACGGCAAAACAAGGATTGAGGTCAAGGTCGATGACAGTGTCGTGGACACTCTCGCCGGCGGGATAACCGCGATGGTACCCGCAACGGATGGCAGGAGCGGAAACGTTCTTGTTGTGGTCAATCCCGACGGAAGCGAGGCGATTGTCAAAAAGTCTGTTGTGGACGGCCGGACCGCCGCCGGTCTGGTAGACGGCTCCTGCGTTGTACGTGTGGCGTACAACGCAAAGACCTTTGCGGATGCTGAAAACCACTGGGCAGAGGATGCGGTTGCGTTCGCAAGCTCGCACGAGCTGTTCCAGGGCGTTACCGAGACGAGCTTTGCGCCGGACGCGCCCATGAACCGAGCCATGCTCGCCACGGTGCTCTGCCGCCTTGAGAATGCCGCGGCAGGAGAAGGGACGCAGTTCGACGATGTGCCGGAGGGAATGTGGTATACCGAGGCCGTGTCGTGGGCGAGCGGGGCCGGCATAGTCAGCGGAACTGGCACGGGCTTTGAGCCGGACGGCAGTGTGACGCGCGAGCAGCTTGTTACCATGCTCTACCGCTATGCCAGGACGCAGGGGGTTGACACCGGTGCGTCAGGGGACCTTTCCATCTTCAGCGACGGCGTGCAGACCTCGGCCTGGGCGAAGGACGCAATGTCCTGGGCCGTTGGCAGCGGGCTTATCTCCGGCAGGAGCGAGACACAGCTTGACCCCTCCGGTTCGGCAACCCGTGCCGAGGTGGCGGCCATGCTGCAAAGGCTTGTGGGGCAAATGGTAAGATAATTACCGCAAAGAAAACTGGCTCGGGCGCGCAGATGCCTGCGTGTCCGGGCCGTTGCAGCAAGCGACAATACGGAGGGATTTATGAAAGCAATAAAAAAGAGCGCGGCCGCGTTTGTGCTCGCGCTGTGTATTTTGACCGGCCTGTTCACTGGTGTGCAGGCACAGGCACCCGACAGCGTGTTGGCTCGGGCAGTGGAGGAAATGGCGGGGTATATATACGAAACGGTAAAAAGCCCGCAGGTGGGCTCGACTGGAGGCGAGTGGGCGGTTCTGGGACTGGCCCGAAGCGGCTATGATGTTCCCGATGAATATTATCAGACATATTATACCGCGCTTGAAGACTATGTCAGAGCCTGCGGCGGAAAGCTGCATGACAGGAAATATACCGAGTACAGCAGAGTTGTCATAGCCCTGTCATCCATAGGAAGGGACGCTCGCAATGTCGCGGGCTATGATTTGACCAAGCCTCTGGGGGACTATGACAAGACTGTATGGCAGGGGGTCAACGGACCTGTCTGGGCGCTTATTGCCTTGGACAGCCGGGACTATCCGATGCCTGAAAATCCGGAGGCGAAAACTCAGGCAACGCGGCAGATGTATGTGGACCGGATTTTAGACTGCCAGCTTTCCGACGGGGGCTGGAGCCTGAGGGGCGGTGCGTCGGCGGACTTAAAGGGTGGTGAGTCAGACCCTGATATAACAGGTATGGCTTTGCAGGCTTTGGCAAAGTACGGCGAACAGCCACGGGTAAAAAAAGCCATTGAAGCGGCGCTTGAGTGTCTGTCGGCAAAGCAGGACGAGCAGGGCGGTTTTTCCTCTTGGGGAAAGAGCAATTCCGAGAGCTGCGTGCAGGCGATAATGGCTCTGTGTGAGTTGGGCATTTCCATAGACGATCCCCGCTTTGTGAAAAACGGAAATACCATACTGGACAGCCTCATGAGCTACTGCGTTCAGGGCGGGGGATTTCAACACGACGGCGATTCCAATTCAAATCAGATGGCCTCGGAGCAGGGGCTGTGCGCTCTTGTGGCCGTACAGAGAGCGAAGGAGGGCAGAAACAGCTTCTACCGTATGGGCGACGCCGTTACGGCAAAGGGCGGCGGCAGCGCGTCGGGAGCGGGTCTTGCGAATAAACATGCCGATGTTAAAGCCTGCCCTGTGACTGATGCGGGAAAGACCTTTGATGACATATCCGGCAGGAGGGCTCATGCTGACCGTGCCGCGATTGAGGCCCTGGCCGCGCGGGAAATTATTGGCGGTATGGACGACGGGTTGTTTCACCCTGACGAGACAATGAGCAGGGCTCAGTTTGCCGCCATCGTGGTCCGTGCGCTCGGACTCACGCCGAAGGCCGGCAGTGAGTTTTCAGATGTTCCGGCGGGGGAGTGGTACGCCGCGTATGTCGGTACGGCTTCTAAGTACGGCATAATCACCGGCGTGGGAGACGGTAAATTCAACCCCGGCGGCACTATCACAAAGCAGGAGGCCTCCGTTATGGTGACCAGGGCGGCAAAGCTGTGCGGGATGGACACAGACCTTGGCAGCGCCGCGGTGCGCGATGTACTGGCCCAGTTTTCCGACTATGTAAAGACACCGGAGTGGGCGCGTCAGGGACTGGCTTTCTGCTACAGCGAGGGAATTTTAGATGACTCAGGAGCGGCTGTTGAGGGGACGGCCGTGGTGAAGCGCTGCGAAATTGCACGGATGCTGTTTGTACTGCTCGAAAGCGCAAGGCTGCTGTGAGGTCGACGCTATGTGGTTTCGTAAAAATAAATGGAAGCTGATAGCGCCGACTGCCGTTGTATTGATTCTGGCGGCGGCATTCTGGTACGGCGGCGCCGCGCCGGGGCTCAGGGGCTGGAGCGCCGCGCCGACTAAGCCCTTGCCTGAGCAGCAGCTTCAGTCACAGCCGGGCACGGGTGATGAGCAGGGAGCGGGCGTTCAAGCCGCAGATGAGCCGGAGGAGACACCGGATGCAGGCTTACCGGAGCCGTCTCCGGCGCGGGATGCTCACAGCGGAGCGGATGACAATAGCATAAATCCGCGCACGGAAACGGGTAAGGAGCAGTTCACCGACACCGCGCAGGAGGAAACGCCCCTGCCCGTTGAGCCTGAGAACGCCGTTATATCCGACACTGAGCACACCTGTACATTATCAATCTCCTGCGGTGCAATACTTGAGCACATGGACTGGCTGGAGGAGGAAAAAGTATCTCTGGTGCCCGCCGACGGCTGGATATTGCAGAGCGTGGAGACAACATTCTACGAGGGCGAGAGCGTGTTCAACGTCCTGCAAAGGACCTGCAAGCAGAACGGGATACATATGGAGTTTTCCAACACGCCAATGTACAACTCCGCGTATATAGAGGGCATTGCCAACCTTTACGAATATGACTGCGGAGACCTGTCGGGCTGGATGTATAAGGTCAACGACTGGTTTCCCAACTATGGCTGCTCCCGCTACGCACTCAGCGACGGGGACGTGGTCTGCTGGCTTTACACGTGTGAGCTTGGAGATGACATTGGCGGCTATAATGCCCTCGGTGACTGATATGGCTCACAAGGATGCGTTTTCCACCTGTCATCCGGCGGTGAATTTTGTGTATTTTGCTCTGGTGCTGGTGTTTTCCATGTTTGTAATGCACCCAGTGAGCCTGCTTGTCTCGCTGGCCTGCGCGGCGGCGTATAATATCTGCCTTAACGGAAGAAAGGCCCTTCGCTTTCAGCTTGCGTTCGTATTGCCGGTGATGCTTGTTGCGGCGATTGTAAATCCGGCGTTCAACCACGAGGGGGCGACGATTCTGACATACCTGCCAACGGGCAACCCTCTGACACTTGAGAGTATTTTCTACGGAGCCGCGGCGGCTGTAATGCTCGCGGCGGTTGTCATATGGTTTAGCTGCTACACGGCTGTCATGACCTCTGATAAGTTTGTGTACCTGTTTGGACGCGCAATACCCGCGCTGTCTCTTGTGCTGAGCATGACGCTGCGCTTTGTGCCGAGGTTCGTGGCGCAGCTTCATGTGGTTAGCCAGGCGCAGCGGTGCATGGGGCGGGATGTGTCCAACGGCTCTGTGCTTAGGCGGGCGCGCAGTGCCGCCGCTGTTTTGTCCATCATGGTCACGTGGGCGCTGGAAAACGCAATCGAAACCTCCGACAGCATGAAAAGCCGCGGCTACGGCCTGCCGGGCCGGACGGCATTTTCCATCTACCGTTTTGACGAGCGTGACAGAAGCGTGATGACATGGCTTCTGGCCTGCGGCTTTTATGTCGCCTGCGGCTGGGCCGCGGGCGGATTGCACTGGCGTTTTTATCCCACGATAAACACCGTGGAAATGACTCCACTGACTGCAAGCTTTCAGGTTGCATATCTCGCTTTGTGCCTGACACCGGTTATCCTTGACCGAAGGGAGGAACGGATTTGGAGACGTTTGCGCTCCGCGGATTGAGCTTCGCATACCCGGAACAGAAGGAAAACGCGCTGACGGATTTGACGCTGAGTGTCATGCAGGGCGAATTTTTGGTTATCTGCGGGCCATCAGGCTGCGGAAAGAGCACGCTTTTAAGACAGATGAAAAGCGTTTTGGCCCCTCACGGGAGAAAAAGCGGCGAGATTATATTTGAAGGCAGAGAGCTGTCCGCTGTAGACCGGCGAACGCAGAGTCAGCGTATAGGCTTTGTCCAGCAGTCTCCGGAAAACCAGCTTGTGACCGATAAGGTGTGGCATGAGCTGGCTTTCGGCCTTGAAAGTCTTGGCGTTGACACGCCCACCATACGCCGGAGAGTGGCGGAGATGGCCAGCTTATTTGGTATTCAAACGTGGTTTTACAAGAATGTAACCGAGCTGTCAGGAGGACAAAAACAGCTTCTGAATTTGGCATCAGTAATGGCGATGCAGCCATCGGCGCTGATTTTGGACGAGCCGACAAGCCAGCTCGACCCCATAGCCGCGGGTGAATTTCTGGCGACGCTTGGGAAGATAAACAGGGAGCTGGGGACCACCATTATCCTGACTGAGCATCGGCTCGAGGAGGCGTTTGCCCTGGCGTCGCGTGTGGCCGTTCTGGACCGCGGAAAGCTTTTGTGCAGCGGCACCCCGGCCGAGGCGGGCGCGGCAGTCAAGAACGCGGGGCACTCCATGTTTCTGGCAATGCCCACGGCCATGCGCGTCTGGGCGGCTGTGGGCTGCGAAGCGCCGTGCCCTGTGACGGTGAGGGAGGGCAGGGACTGGCTGGAGAGCTTCTGTGCCGGCCATCCGACGCAGGAGCTTCCACCGGAGAGAACATGGGCGTATACCGGAGGAAACGCCATAGAAGCACGTGAGCTGTGGTTTAAGTACGGGAAGGAATTGCCGGATGTGGTAAGAGGGCTGAGCCTGACGGTCCGAAAGGGTGAGCTTTTGGCTCTTCTTGGCGGCAACGGCACGGGCAAGACAACATCGCTGAAGCTGCTGGCGGGTATACTCAGGCCGTACCGCGGCGAAGTGAAGCGCTCCGGCAGCGTTGGAGTTCTGCCACAGAATCCGCAGACACTGTTCGTAAAAAAAACGGTCAGGGAGGATCTGCTCGAGTTGCTGGAGAAAAGCGCCCCGGGCCGTGAGCAGCGCGCTGCCTATGTCACGGCCGTATGCCGTCTCGGCGGGCTGCTGGACCGCCACCCCTACGACCTTTCCGGAGGCGAGCAGCAGCGCGCAGCGCTGGCAAAGGTGCTGCTGCTGGAGCCGGACATCCTGCTGCTGGATGAGCCGACAAAGGGACTGGATGCCGAATTTAAGCAGGCTTTTGCGGAAATTTTGCAGGTGCTTGTAAAGCGCGGCGTAACCATTGTCATGGTCAGCCACGACATTGAATTCTGCGCGCAGTATGCCCACCGATGTGCCCTGTTTTTTGACGGAGGCGTTGTGACTGAGGGGACACCCCGAAGCTTTTTCTCAGGCAACAGCTTCTATACAACGTCGGCCAACCGCATGGCAAGGGGCATCCTTCCGCTGGCCGTGACCGCGGACGATGTCATTGCCTGCTGCGGCGGCGAGGTCCCGTGTGTGTCAGCTCTGCCGGATGATATCCCTCCTCTGCCGGAGCAGAGGGAAAACGCCGCCGGAGATAAAGCGGGAAAGCTGCCGTGGCTGCGAAAAATTGGTGCAGTATTGTCAGGAGGCGTGTCGTTGGCGCTGTTTCTTCACTTTATGAAGCTGGTAGACCTGACGCAGATGGTAAACGCTGACGGAATAACAGCAATGGCGAGAGGGCAGGCGGCGCAGTATCTTGTTTTTTTTGCGGCGGTGTTTGTTTTTGCCTGCTGCGTTACCCGCCGCAGCCGCCGGCCGGACTTTTTACGTCAGACACCGGCAGAGAAGCGGAGGCTGAGCAGACGCACTGCCGCGGCGACGGCGCTGATTCTGCTGATGATTCCGCTGACGCTGTTCATAGGCGTGTACTATCTGGCGGGAAGAAAGTATTATTTCATTTCGTTGTTGATTCTGCTCGAGACGATGCTGCCCTTTTTCATGGTGTTCGAGGGAAGAAAGCCCCAAGCCAGAGAGCTGGTGGTCGTTGCGGTGCTCTGCGCAATTTCCGTGGCGGGGCGAGCGGCGTTTTTCATGCTGCCGCAGTTCAAGCCGGTGCTGGCCATGACGATAATAGCGGGCGTGGCCTTTGGCGGTGAGACAGGTTTTCTGGTGGGAGCCATGACAATGCTTGCCTCGAACATGATGCTGTCGCAAGGCCCGTGGACTCCGTGGCAGATGTTCGCAATGGGGATTTCCGGTTTTTTGGCGGGAGTGCTGTTCCGCAAGGGCTGGCTGCGCCGTACGCGCGGGAGCCTGTGTGTTTTCGGCGCGATTGCCGCCGTTGTTATTTATGGAGGTATTATGAATCCAGCATCCGCTCTTATGTGGGCGCAGGAGCTAAATTGGAAGATTATCTTAACCTATTACCTTTCCGGTTTCGTAATGGACTGCGTCCACGCCGCGGGCACGGCGGTGTTTCTCTGGATTGCCGCCGAGCCCATGCTGGAAAAGCTCGACCGCATAAAGGTCAAGTATGGCTTGGTGGAGTAAGGTAAGCGGAAAAAGCCGGCAGACCATGATTGGTCTGCCGGCTTTGGTATGATTGTGATATTTGCCGGGCAAAAATTTTTTTGAGGGGAAAGAGCCGCAAAGCCTTGGAATTACCAAATAGTTACCCTTCGGTAACCGCCCGATAGTTACCTGGGAGTAACTATGCCACAATATTGTGCGTACTTCACAGCGCTGTTAAAGTCTGTTATGATGCAGACAACGAGGGGAAAATCCCAGCGTTTAGAAAAACAATTTATGGAGGTACACAACATGAAAATCGCTGTTATTTGCGCCAATGGAAAGGCTGGACGTCTGATTGTCATGGAGGCCGTGGAGCGGAACCTGGATGTAACTGCCGTGGTCCGCGGAGAGAATAAATCTGCCGCAGGCAAGACGATTGTGAAGGACCTGTTCAACCTGACTGCCGATGATCTCAGGGACTTTGATGTGGTGGTGGACGCTTTCGGCGCATGGACAGCCGATACCGTCCGGCAGATTCCTCAGGCTGTTGTGCATCTGTGCGATGTACTCTCTGGCACAGACACCCGCCTGCTCGTCGTGGGTGGCGCCGGAAGTCTGTACGTCAACCGCGAACACACCCTCACTGTGGCTGACGGCCCTGACTTCCCCGATGCCTTCAAGCCGCTGGCCGCAGCCCATGACCAGGCTCTGCGCGAGCTGCGGGGGAGAAATGACGTCAGGTGGACCTATATCAGCCCTGCCGGAGATTTTCAGGCAGAGGGTGAGCGCACAGGGGAATACATCCTGGGCGGCGAGGAGCTGACCCTGAACAGCATGGGCGAGAGCGTTATCAGCTACGCCGATTATGCCATAGCCATGGTGGATGAGATTGCAGACGGAAACCATATCAGGGAACGGATTTCCGTAGTGGGCAGGTAAGCCGAAAGGCATGGGGCCGTCCCGCGGTTATACGGGGCGGCCACGGACAAAAATCAAGGAAAGGAGGAAGTGCTTATGGAATATTTGGAACGCGTACGGCAGCTCAATGCCATGCTGCTGGACGAAATGCCGGAATACCGCTCACAGGCCGGAGAATTTCCGGAGGACGCCGCCGGCCAGCGGCGTCTCCTGCGCTCGCTGATGAATATCAGACCGCCCATGCCGCTGAGCCCGCGATTTCTGAGCTTGCAGGATGAGCTTCTCTCAGCGGAGCGTGATGCCAGAGGCGTGGTAGACGTGTACAGCCTGCCGTCAGTTGCCTCGGATTCCCGATTGGCCATATGGCAGGGGGATATAACACGGCTGGCTGCGGACGCGATTGTGGATGCTGACAACAGCGCCCTGCTGGGCTGCTTCTGCCCCTGCCACGGCTGCATCGACAACGTAATACACTCGGCGGCGGGACTTCAGCTTCGTGACGAGTGCAGCCGGCTTATGAGCGCGCAGGGCCATCCGGAGCCGAACGGGAGGGCAAAGCTGACATGGGGCTACAATTTGCCCGCTAAATATGTTCTGCATACTGTCGGACCCGTTGTTCAGGGATGCGTGACACAAAAGAACATGGAGGAACTGGCCTCCTGCTACCGTTCCTGTCTGGAGCTGGCGTCAGAGAAGGGGCTGAAAAGCGTGGCATTTTGCTGTATTTCTACAGGCGAATTTCATTTCCCGAACAGGGAAGCCGCTGAAATTGCCGTGGAAACAGTCACAGATTTTCTCAGGAACGATACGTCCGTAAGGAGGGTGGTTTTTGATGTTTTCAAGGATATTGACGCGCAAATCTACCGAGAGCTGCTCGGAGAAAATTGAGCGGCTGAGAGCGGCTGCCGCAGGTGCGGAAGCCTTGGTCATCGGTGCGGGAGCCGGCTTGTCCGCCGCCGCTGGACTGACCTATTCCGGGGAGCGTTTTCAGAGAAATTTTGGAGACTTCATCGAAAAGTATGGTATTCGGGATATGTACTCAGGCGGATTTTATCCGTTTCAAACGCCGGAGGAATACTGGGCCTGGTGGAGCCGCCACATTATGATAAACCGATATGAGCGTGCGCCGGGGCCGGCGTATGACAGGCTGCTGGAGCTGGTGAGCGGCAGGGAATATTTTGTGCTTACCACAAATGTGGACCACCAATTCCAAATGGCAGGCTTTGATAAGAAACGCCTGTTCTATACGCAGGGGGATTACGGACTGTGGCAGTGCAGCAAGCCATGTCATCGGGAGACGTATGACAATGAGAATACTGTTCGCCGCATGGCTGCGGAGCAAAGGGAAATGAAGGTGCCGTCGAAGCTGATACCATCCTGCCCCAAATGCGGAAGGCCGATGACCATGAATTTGCGGGCAGACGGCAAATTTGTACAGGACGAGGGATGGTATGAGGCCGCGGAGAGATATAAGAATTTCCTTCGAAAGCACGGGCGCGGCAGGCTGCTGTATCTGGAGCTGGGTGTTGGCTGGAATACTCCGGCCATAATTAAGTATCCATTCTGGAAATATACTCATGAAAATCCGGATGCCGTTTATGCCTGCATCAATCTGGAGAGAGCCGCCGAGCCCGTTGAAATCGCGGAGCGTTCCGTTTGCATTAGCGCCGATATAGGCGGCGTGATTGATAAGCTGCTTGAGGAAGAATGAGCGTATGGACATATGTCTGGAAATAAAAAAAAGATTTATGTTGCACTACGCGCCGGAATGGACTATAATATCTTCACATGTGTCAAGACAACTTAAAGATCACGGAGGCATTCCCGATGAGAGAAAACGAAAAAATGAACCTGACCATGCTCTGCGACTTCTATGAGCTGACAATGGGCGACGGATATTTTGAGTGCGGCATGGCCGGACAGATAACCTATTTCGACGTGTTTTTCCGCCGCGTGCCGGACAACGGCGGATACGCCATAGCCGCGGGACTGGAGCAGGTGATAAGCTACATTCAGGACCTGCACTACAGCGATGAGGACATAGAATATCTGCGCTCGCGAGAGATGTTTTGTGAGGAGTTTCTGGAATACCTGCGCTCCTTCCGCTTTACCGGAGACATTTGGAGCGTTCCGGAGGGCACCCCCATTTTCCCATATGAGCCGGTTATGACCGTTCGGGCTCCGGCCATCGAGGCGCAGATGGTGGAGACCTATATCCTCATGCAGCTAAACCACCAGAGCCTGATTGCAACAAAGGCAAACCGCATATGCCGTGCGGCGAAGGGCAGGGCGGTGCTGGAATTCGGTTCACGCAGGGCCCAGGGTATAGACGCTGCGGTAACGGGAGCGAGAGCGGCCTATATCGGCGGCTGCGCGGGCACGGCATGTACAATCTCCGACCAGATTTACGGCGTGAAAGCCGGCGGGACGATGGCCCATTCCTGGGTTCAGATGTTCCCCACCCAGTACGACGCTTTCGCCGCGTACTGCAAAGTGTACCCAAACAACGTAGTGCTGCTTGTGGATACCTATGACACACTGCGCTCCGGCGTGCCGGACGCCATACGCGCCTTTAACGAGATTTTGAAGCCCCAGGGGATAACGAAATGCGGCATCCGCCTCGACTCCGGCGACTTGGCCTACCTCACGCGGCAGGCACGCAAAATGCTCGACGAGGCAGGCTGGACGGAGTGTACTATAACCTGCTCGAACGCACTGGATGAGTTTCTCATTGAGGATTTGATAAATCAGGGTGCGGAAATTGACATTTTCGGCGTGGGCGAGCGGCTGATAACCGCACGCAGTGAGCCGGTGTTCGGAGGGGTGTACAAGCTCGCCGCGGTAGAGGACAGCGAAGGAAATATTCAGCCTAAGATTAAAATATCCGAGAATGTGGCTAAGATAACCAATCCGCACTTTAAGAAGGTCTACAGGCTTTTCGACCGAATCACCGGCAGGGCGATTGCGGATTATATCTGCGTTTATGACGAGACGGTGGATGACACCAGACCTCTGAGGATTTTTGATCCGAACGCGACCTGGAAAAGCCAGACGGTGACAAATTACACGGCGCGCGAGCTGCTCGTGCCGGTATTCAAAAAAGGAGAGCTGGTATATAAACAGCCTTCCCTGGACGGGATAAAGGACTATTGCCGGGCTGAGGTCTCCTCTCTTTGGGACGAGGTCAAACGCTTTGACAACCCGCACAACTACTATGTGGACCTTTCTCAGAGGCTTTGGGACATCAAGAACAGCCTCATTCGCGGCATGAGACGCCACGGAGACTGAGGAGGCGGGGAAATGGCGATGAATGCTCAGGAACGACGCAGGGAGATATTAAGCTGTCTGAACGCTTCTCAGGGGCCCATAAGCGCCGCCGCTCTGGCTGAACGCCTCGGTGTGAGCCGACAGATAATAGTAGGTGACGTGGCTCTGCTGCGTGCTGCGGGAGAGACGGTAAGCGCAACGCCGCGAGGCTATGTGGTAACGCGAGACGCGGGGCTTATCGTACGCACGGTGGCATGCTCGCACAGCGCTCAGGACATGGAGCGGGAGCTCAATATCATGGTGGACAACGGCTGCACCGTGCGCGACGTAATAGTTGAGCATCCGATATACGGACAGCTCGCCGGTGCGCTGGAGCTCAGGAGCCGTTACGATGTGCGCCGCTTCGTCTCCCGCGCCGCTCAGGAGGAGGCGCGCCCGCTGTCGA
This sequence comes from uncultured Eubacteriales bacterium, assembly GCA_949744025.1. Taxonomy (GTDB): domain Bacteria; phylum Bacillota; class Clostridia; order Oscillospirales; family Oscillospiraceae; genus JAMPGF01. The sequence continues at coordinate 1,580 of CATJWA010000230.1, read as the reverse complement.
TGCTCACAGGGGGAATACACCTGCACACCCTGCTGTGCCCAGATGAGGAGGCCTATGAGCGAGTAATCAGCGAATTGGAGAGGGAAGGGCTGCTGCTCAAATCTGACTCTTGACATAAGTGAAAATAGGATTATAATATAGTCAATATATGTGTCTTGACATATATATTGACTATATTATTGCTTTTGCAGAGGTAAGAGAATATGGGAAAATTAAGTTCATTTTTGAAACGTAAAAACATAGTGGTTTCCGGCAAGCGCTACGGTATTGACGCGCTGTCGGCCATGGCCCAGGGGCTTTTCTGTTCGCTGCTTATAGGAACGATTCTCAACACACTGGGCAGCCAGCTCCACATTGGCTTTCTCACGGCCACGGTGGCGACGGTCGGCAGCGGTGAGCAGGCGGTGAGCTACACCGTGGGCGGACTGGCCTCGGCCATGGTGGGGCCGGCGATGGCCATTGCGATAGGCTACGCGCTTCAGGCACCGGCGATGGTTTTGTTTTCGCTTGCTGCGGTGGGCTTTGCGGCTAACGCTATGGGCGGTGCCGGAGGACCGCTGGCTGTGCTGGTTGTGGCGATAGTGGCATCGGAGTTTGGCAAAGCAGTTGCAGGGGAGACGAAGGTTGACATTCTCGTGACGCCGACGGTGACGGTACTCGTAGGTGTGGGGCTTTCATATCTTGTCGCCGCGCCGATAGGAGCGGCGGCCAGTCAGGTCGGGCGTTTTATCATGTGGGCGACGGAGCTGCAGCCGTTTTTCATGGGTGTGATAGTTGCGGCCGTGGTGGGCGTTGCGTTGACGCTGCCGATATCCTCAGCGGCGATATGCGCGGCGCTGTCTCTCACGGGCCTGGCCGGCGGTGCGGCAGTGGCTGGCTGCTGCGCGCAGATGGTTGGATTTGCGGTGATGTCCTTCCGTGAAAACCGCTGGGGCGGGCTTGTGTCCCAAGGGCTGGGCACGTCGATGCTGCAAATGGGCAACATTGTGCGCAACCCAAGGATTTGGATAGCGCCGACGGTGACGTCCATGATAACCGGGCCGATAGCGACGTGTGTATTCGGCTTGGAGATGAACGGCGCGGCGGTCAACTCCGGTATGGGTACCTGCGGGCTGTGCGGACCAATAGGCGTATGGACAGGCTGGGCCGAGCCCTCGGCCAGCGCGGCGGCGGCCGGAGCTGTGGCGATAACACCGGGGGTAATGGATTGGATTGGCCTTGTGCTTGTATGCGTGGTACTGCCGGCGGTTATCTGCTGGGCGCTGGGACTGGCGAGCCGCAGGCTTGGCTGGATACGCGAGGGGGATTTGAAGCTGTGAGAAAAAATGTGGCGGCACAGGATGTGTGTCGCCGCTTTTTTTACAGTCCTTTGAAAAACGAAGGTTGACAGCCGTGCATTTGCATGGTATCTTATATAAAGCTCAGTGTGCATGGAAGCGTATCGAAGTGGTCATAACGAGCCTGACTCGAAATCATGTTATCTGTGCCGAAAACTGAATAATTATACTGTGGAGACGTATCGAAGTGGTCATAACGAGCCTGACTCGAAATCAGGTAGTCCGCAAGGGCTCGTGGGTTCG